>CAYLNA010000252.1:0-3350 GCA_964384665.1 uncultured Desulfovibrionaceae bacterium
TGTGGTCAGGTCCCGAAGATCTTGCTTCGGAACATGAAGAAGGCCGCGCCCAGAATGCACAGTCCGGCCCAGACATAGTCCATGCTCGGTTTTTCTTTCATGTAGAGGATGGAAAAGGGGATGAATACCGACAGGGCGATGCATTCCTGCAGGATCTTGAGCTGGCCGACGTTCATGACCTGGTGTCCGATGCGGTTTGCCGGGACCTGGAGCAGGTATTCCAGCAGGGCGATGCCCCAGCTGGCGAAGGCCGCGATGATCCACGGGGTCTGGGACAGATTGCGGAGGTGGCCGTACCAGGCAAAGGTCATGAAGATGTTGCTCAGGGAGAGCAGAATGATGGTCGAAAGATAGAAGCGCATGGGCAGCCTGCCTTGCTCCGGAATTTTCGGAGCGGGGGTGGGGATGAATCGTGGCCGGATGTAGCAGGACCCATGGAAAATACAAGCGCTGGAGTGAGAAATAAATTCTGTTATTCCAGCAGGAAGGATTTATTTAGGGCCGTCTGTGAAAAATGGTCGGGTCGATTCGTCCATAGGGGTCGAAGGCCACGCGTCGGGCGAAATGCACGACCAGGAATACGGACACCGTGGCGGCGGTGAAAATCGCGATCATGATCATGATCTGGTAGCCAATGGCCACGGCCGGGGACGAGCCGCCCAGGATCTGACCGGTCATCATGCCCGGCAGGGAGACGATGCCCATGGTGGCGATGGTTCCCAGTTGCGGTCCCACGGCCGCGCGGAAGGCGTTGCGCACAAAGGGGCGGACCGCCTCGGATGGGCTTGCGCCCAGGGTCAGGTATTGGATGTGCATGTCTTCGCCGGCGCGTAGTTCGGAAAAGAAGCGGTCCAGGGCCACGACATTGCTGCGCAGGATGTTGCCCAGGACCATGCCCATGAGCGGCACCAGATAGCGGGCCGAGGTCAGGGTGGCGAGGTCGAAGACCAGAAGAAATCCGGCCAGGACCAGGACGGAGGTCAGCAGATGGGCCGGGAGCACGGTCCACAGGCATTTGCGCCAGGACAGTCCGCCCTGGCGCAGAATGGAGCCAGTGGCGACCACGATCATGACCAGGATCCAGGCCGCGTTGACCGCAAAATTGTCCAGTCGGAAGATGTATTCCAGGTACAGGGCGACCAGCCCCAGTTGTACGGCCATGCGGACCATGGAAATGAGCAGTTCCGTGGTCAGGCGGAGTCGCAGGAAGCGGAAGATGGCCACCGGAAAAATCAGGATCAGGGAATAGGCGAGCAGGGCCGGGATGGAAATGACCATGGTTTCGTTCATGAGCGCCTCCCGAGGCGGCCGTTTTCCAGGCGGAGTTCTTTGAAGCCGAAGTCCAGCCACTCGCGGTTGTGGGTCACGGCCAGGACGGTCCGCTCCGTGTCCGCTGCGAAGAGACGGATCACGGCCCGCATGGAGTCCTGATCCAGGCTGGAAGTGATTTCGTCCAGGAGGCAGAAGGTCCGCTTGAGTTGCAGGCCCTGGATGATGGTCAGACGCTGCTGCTCGCCTCCGGACAAGCGGACGTAGGGCGTGCTCCGCAGGGTTGGAGCCAGGTTCACCGCGTCCATCAGGGCGTCCTGGCGGGCTCGGTCCGGGTGCAGGGTCCGGTTGGCGGCAAAGGTGAAGGGCAGATCCAGATAGTCGCCGGCCGTGCCGTCAAAGGGCAGGGGCTTCTGGCCGATGTAGAGAAAGCGGGCGCGGTGGGCGGCCAGGTCGCTTGGAGTGACGGGCCGGCCATCCCACAGCACTTGGCCCGCATCCACGGGTTCGAAAAGCAGCGCGACCTTGAGCAGGGTGGACTTGCCGCCTCCGGACGGACCGGTCACGACCAGATGTTCCCCGTGGGTCACGCTCAAGTCGATCGTGTCCAAAATGGTCCGCCCGCCCCGGCGCACCGTCACTTTGCGTAGTTCCAGCATGTCGCCTCCCTGAGTGCGTTGTCTTCCCGCCGCGTCTCGTCATGGCAAGACCAGGGCGGGGAATCAACGATTTTCGTTCGTCCCGGCCTTGATGGAACTGATGTGTGACTATGGAATGAAAATGAACCATGCCTGGTCTTTGTCTCTATTTGTATGATTTTAATTGATATCTTGTTTAAAATGGCATGAAATATTGCCATCACGCGACGCAAGGGGGAGTCGTGTCAAGGGTCGCCTTCGCCGGGTCGAGGTCCCGGAGGGCCGCTACGCTTGGGTTGGCGGGAATGTGGGGGCCGGGTTGCCATGGCCGTGCGGTGTGGTAAGGTTTTTGCCAAGGCCTGAGCATCACCACATCACCCTTCACGTTTCGCACAGGAGCACAGATATGATCGTTGGCGTTCTCAAGGAAATCAAGGCGCAGGAAAACCGGGTCTGCATGACCCCGGCTGGCGTGGAAGTCATGAAACAGCACGGCCATACCGTGCTGGTGGAGCAATCCGCCGGCGTGGGCAGCGGATTTTCCGATAGCGACTACCAGGCCGCTGGCGCGCGGGTCGTCGCCGCCTCGGCCGAGATCTATGCCCAGTCGGACATGGTCATGCACGTCAAGGAACCGCAGCCGTCCGAATACGCGCTGGTGCGTCCCGGTCAGATCGTTTTCACCTATTTTCATTTCGCGGCCGATGAAAAGCTGACCCGCGAATTCATGAAGACCGGCTCCGTGGCCATTGCCTACGAAACCGTGACCGGTCCCCAGGGCGGTCTGCCGCTCCTGACTCCCATGAGCGAGGTCGCCGGGCGCATGGCCGCGCAGGAAGCGGCCAAATACAATGAGCGCGTCCATGGCGGGCGCGGCATTCTGCTGGGCGGCGTGACCGGCGTGGCCCCGGCCAAGGTCCTGGTCATCGGCGGCGGCATTGTCGGCACCAACGCGGCCATGATGGCCGCTGGCCTGGGCGCCAACGTCTACATTCTGGACATGAATCTGGAGCGCCTGCGTTATCTCTCGGAGATCATGCCGAAAAATGTCACCCCGCTGATGAGTTCTCCGGCCATGATCCGCGAACTGGCCAGGAAGGCCGACGCCATCATCGGCGCGGTTCTGGTGGTCGGGGCCAAGGCGCCCAAGCTCATCACCCGTGAGATGTTCAAGGACATGAAGCCCGGCTGCGTGCTCGTGGATGTGGCCATCGACCAGGGAGGCTGCTTCGAGACCTCGAAGGCCACCACTCATTCCGACCCGATCTACGAGGTGGACGGCATCATTCACTACTGCGTGGCCAACATGCCCGGCGCGGTGCCCATCACTTCGACCATGGCCCTGACCAACGCGACCCTGCCCTATGCCCTGCAGATCGCGGACAAGGGCTGGAAGGCCGCCTGCAAGGACAACGTGGGCCTCAAAAACGGCCTGAACATGGT
>CAYLNA010000253.1:0-3345 GCA_964384665.1 uncultured Desulfovibrionaceae bacterium
TGGCCAGGGACTCGTATTCGGCCCGGGCCCGGTCCACGTCGTCGCGGCTGATGGCGCCCTGGGCCAGGAGCTTGCTCAGGCGGTCCAGGGTGGCCTTGGCCTGGGTCCGGCGCGCGGCCAGGGCCTTGGACTCCAGCCCGGCCTGACCGGCCGAGGAGCGGACGCTCTGCTCGCGCTGGCGCAGCTCGGCGTCGTCCAGGCGCAAAATGGGCTGGCCGGCCGTCACCGTGTCGCCTTCCTTGGCCAGGACCTCGGTCACCGTGCCGCTCAATTTGCTGGACAAAACCACGCTGTTCCTGGCCTGCACCTGGCCCGGCAGACCGCGGCACTCGCGGGCCTCGGTCGTGGCCAGGCGCAGGGTCTGGGCCGTGATGGAACGCGGTTCGGACGTGGACGGGGCTTTTTCCTGGCCGCAGGCCGCGAGCAGAAGGACAAGGGGGATCAGGAGCAGGGCGCGGGACATGGCGGACTCCACTGGGCTTGAGGTGAACACGTGATTCTGCGTGTACACTCCGGGCCGGGAGCAATTCAACCCTGGGCGCGGGAGAAATTGGGATTTATTGAGAACAACTTGCGATAATGGGGCGGTGCTCCCCTGTCCGACAGCGCGGACAGGGGACGTGGCGGATGCGGAGGTTAGAATTTCCAGATCATGGGAATAAAGACCACGCACATGATGTAGCTGATGATCTGCAGCGGCCAGCCGGCCTTGAAGTAGTCCATGAATTTGTATTTGCCGGGGCCGAGCACGATGGTGTTGGGCGGGGTGGCGATGGGGGTCAGAAAGCAGGCCGAGGCGCTCATGGCGATGCCCATCAGGAGTGGCAGGGGCGAGACGCCGCCCTGCACGGCGATGGGCACGGCCAGGGGGGCCATCAGGGCGGCCGTGGCCGTGTTGGACATGAAGTTGGTGACAATGGCCGTCAGGCCGCAGACCACGGCCATGAGCATGTACGGATCGCTGACCTGGGAGACCACGGCCGTGGCGATGAGCTTGGCCGCGCCGCTTTTTTCCAGGGCCGCAGACAGGGCCAGGGTGCCGGCGAAAAGGAAGATGGTCGTCCAATCGATGGACTTGAAGGCTTCTTTCATGGTCATGCAGCCGGTGATGACCATGAGGCACGCGCCGAGCATGGCCGCCGTGACCAGGGGCATGAATTCCGTAGCCATGACCGCGACGACAAAGGCGAAAATAGCCAGACAGATGCCCATTTTTTCCGTGCGTTTGACTTTTGGAACCTGGGTGGCCAGCTTTTCGTCCTGGTCCAAGTCATAGCCGTCGCCGCTGTTGGGTAGAAAATTTTTTCCGATCAGGGCGAAGTAGAGGATGCCGACGATGGTCAGCGGAATGCCGAATTTGGCGAATTCGAAGAAGCCAAAAGGTTGAAGGCCCTCGCCGCCCATCTTGGCCAACACGGAGTTGACTAGGCCGTTGGGCGGGGTGCCGACCAGGGTGATGCAGCCGCCAAGACCCGCGGCGTAGGCCACGGGCATGAGGATTTTGCCCGGCTTGATGCCGGCCGTGGCGCACATGCCCATGATCATGGGGATGGCCACGACGGTGGTGCCGGTGTTGGACAGGAAGGCGGACAGGCTGCCAATGGCGATCATGGAAAAAAGGAGAAGCTTGGTTTCACTGCCGCCGGACAGCTTGACCGTGAGAGCGCCGACCTTGTCCGCGAAACCCGTGACAAAGGTCGCCTCGCCGACCACGAACATGGCCATGAAGATGACCACCCATTCGTTGCCGAAATTGGCGAAGGCCGCCTTGGCCGGAATGATGTTGAAGATGCTCAGTGCCACGGGCACGAGCATGGCCGTGATGGGCAGGGGCACGATTTCGGTGAAGAAAAGGATGCCGGCCACGCCGAGGATGGCCAGGGTGATGTAGGCGTGGGAGACCGGAGGCGGGGCGTCGGCCTCGGCGGCGAAGCAACAGGCGGCGAAGAGCACCATGACGATGGTGGGAACTGCGATTTTCAAAAATCTCTGAACCATGATCAATGACCTCGATGCGTTGGGGTAAGGCATGCCGCGCTCGGGACGAGGGGGCATATCCATGAATGGGAATGGCGCGGGCATTGCCCGCCGTGTTTCGGTCCGCCATGGATTGATTCCGGATGACGCGCTGGCGCTGTCGATGCTCCGGACGGGGGCCTCCTTGGTTGGGGTTACTGGTCGGCGCGGCTGGGCCGCGCATGGCGGGTCGTGCTCTCAAGCAGAGGGCATGCCAGATCTATCTAAAAAAGAAGGCGCTTTCATTTCAGCATATTGGCGGAACGAAGAGGATGCCCGGCGTGCGCATTCCTGTTGGGCGGGAAGCTGTTTCCTGTCCAGCAGGAATGCCCGCCCCCTTCGCGGTCGAAGTCGGCCGGAGCTATTTTTTCTCGATGGATCGGGCCAGGAGTCCGTGCTTCTTGAGCAGGGCGTAGAGCCGGGATTGGGACAGGCCGGAGAGGCGGATGGCGTCCTTGATATTGCCGCCAGTCGAGTCGAGCAGCCCGCGCAGGTAGTTGCGCTCGGCCCTGGCCCAGATTTCCTCGCGATAGGACTGGAGCTGGGGGATGTCGCCCGGATTCGCGGCCTCCGCGGGTTCCGTGGCCAGGGGCGCGTTCTGGATGGCCGTCACGCGGTCGCGGGCGACCTTGGCCCGCAGGGCGGCGGGCAGGTGCTGGGGGTAGAAGGACGGGTCGAAGCGGGCCGCCGCGCGGGCATGATCCAGGGCGTGGATCAGCTCGCGGACATTGCCCGGCCAGTCATGGGCCTCCAGGGTTTCGAGGAAATCCGGGCTGGACGCCTTGGGCGGGACCCCGCCTTGGGCTTCGAGGAAATGGGCGGCCAGGAGGCGGATGTCGCCGGGGCGTTCGCGCAGGGGCGGCAGGTGGATGTGGATGCCGCGCAGGCGGTAGAGCAGGTCGTCGCGGAAGGTTCCGGCCTCGATCATGCTCTCCAGGTTGCGGTTGGTCGCGGCCACGAGGCGGAAATCGCTTTTTTTTTCGTCGCGGTCGCCCAGGGAGCGCACGGTCCGTTCCTGGATGGCGCGCAGGAAATTTTTTTGCACGGCCAGGGGCAGTTCGCCAATTTCGTCCAGAAAGAGAGTGCCTTTGTCGGCCTGGAGGATCAGGCCGAACTGATCCTTTTCCGCGCCGGTGAAGGCTCCTTTTTTGTGTCCGAAGAGCAGGGACTGGGCGATGGTCTCGGGCAGGGTCGCGCAGTCGACGATGACGAAGGGGCCGCTCGCGCGCGGGCTGTTCTGATGGATGGCCCGGGCGAAGAGTTCCTTGCCGGTGCCGGTTTCCCCGGTCAGGAGCACGCTGGCCTCGCCCTGGGCGGCCTGGGCGACCT
>CAYLNA010000254.1:0-3339 GCA_964384665.1 uncultured Desulfovibrionaceae bacterium
TGGTCAGCTCCGCACCGTGGCAGCGAGCCAGGGACACGGCGTAGCGCAGGGCGCGGCGGGCGCTTTCGGACAGATCCGTGGCATAGAGAATACGTTTGATGGTCGGCAGCATGATGTCTCCTTGCTCGAAAAGCGGGTTATTTGACCGGAGCGGGCTTGGGGCCGCCCGTCGGAACCGGGACCGGGCCGAACAGGCGGCTGGTCAGTTTGACGTACCACGCTGCGGACTGAACCTGGATGATGTAGGCCAGGGCCACAACCAGGGCCGCGTCGGAGCCTTTGGCCCCAAAGGCGTTGATGGCCACGGCCAGGGCGATGGACAGGTTGCGCATGACCGTGCCGTAAACCAGGGCGATGGCGTCGCCGCGCGGCAGCAGGGCCCGGCCCAGGACCGTGCTCAGGGCGAAGTTCACGGCGTAGATGATGGCCAGGGGCGCCAGGATCTGGAGCAGAACCGTAGGCGCGGACGAGATGGTCCGGGCCTTGAGGGCCAGGGCGATGAAGACGATGCCCAGCACCCCAAGCGTGGACAGGGCCGGGAAACGCGGCGCGAACCGCTCGCTAAAATCCTTTTGCCCGTGCCGGCGCACCAGATAGCGTTGCGTGGCGTAGCCCAGGGCCATGGGCAAGAAGACGATGAGCACGATCTGGCTGAAAACCACACCCATGTCCATTTCCACCGTCGCGCCCAGCAGGGCCTGGATATAGACCGGCGTCAGCAGCGAGCCCAGAGTCAGGCCGATGACCGTCATCTTCACGGCGGCCGCGACATTGCCTTTGGCGAAACCGGTCCAGGAGATGGTCATGCCGCTGGTCGGCACCAGCCCGGCCAGAAGCAGACCAAGCATCATATAGGGCTGATCACGGAAGAATAACCAGCTCACCCCATAGGCCAGAAACGGCACGACCGCAAAATTGACCAGCTGCGTGATGACCTGGGCCTTGACGTCCCCCCCGGAAAACACTTCCCGGACCTTGAGGGTGACCATCATCGGATAAACCATAAGAAAGGTGAAGGGCATGATCAGGCTTTTCAGCCAGGCCATGTCCCCAACTAGGCCGCAGGCAAAACCCAGGGCCATGGTCGCGGGAATGGCCAGGACCAGGTTCTTTGAAATCGTTTGCAGGAACTTCCACATGACGCGTTCTCCTTATTGCTCGCACGACCCGCTCATCTCGACCTCCCGACAATCGGGGTTGCTCAGGCTCGGTGCGTCCTTTTCACGCAGGGCGCGCACGCCACCGGCCGTGCGTTCGACAATAAACCGCCGGCCGCAATCGGGACAGACCTGGAACACGGGCTCGTAACTTTCGGATAAATCCAGGCTCACGTTCGTGGTGCAATACGGACAGGTCACGCTGGTTGATGTCGTTGTCATGGGATACCTCGCTTGAGTTGTGGTTGAGGCCGGTTCAGTTCGTTTTTTCCACGCCGAAAACATAGTCTCCGGGGCGGCCGACCGGAGCGGCCAAAGGCAAAAAGCGGCATTCGGGATGGACCCGGCGCAGATCCGGCAGCAGATCGGCGTCGTTGCAGACCATGGCCAGGCACGCGCCCGGCGTCAGGGCCGAGATGGCGGCACAGGCCCGCAGCATGGACAAAAATCCTAAAGAATCACGCAGATCGACTTTCACCATGGTCCACTCCTCGTCTCCGAATACCCCTGTCCGGGGGCAAGGCCAGGGTCATCACGCCCAGGTCCTCGCCCCGACACGCCACATACAGCGAAGACCATGCCAGCGGCATCTTTGAAACATCAACCATACGTATTTCAAAGAAAAATCTATCCAGAATGGGCACACCATCCACGTTCGAAACAGGACATTGCCAAGACAGTGTTTAAAATATAAACACAAAATCAAAACACTGTTTTCAAACACAACAGGAACGCGCATGGACAGCTATCTCAACCAATATTGGAAAACCGTGGTCAACACCATCCAGGATGGAGTCATGATCGTCACTCCGGAAGGGCGCATCGTGTCCGTGAACCAGGCCCTGATGGACATCACCGGCTTCAGCCGCGAGGAACTGCTCGGCGCGCCCTGCTCCGTGCTCGGCTGCTCGACCTGCGAAATCGCGCGGGGCGCGGCCGGATGCCATTGGTGCGCCATGTTCCAGCGCGGCGAGCTGCACAAGCAGCACTGCGAAATCATCCGCAAGGACGGCTCACGGGTGCACGTGGTCAAGAACGCCTCGGTCCTCAAGGACGAGAACGACGCGGTCATCGGCGCGGTGGAGACCGTCACCGACATCTCGGATCTCATGGACAAGGAAGCCCAGATCGAGATTTTTCGGCGCGAACTGTCCGGGGCGGACAGTTTCCACGGGCTCATCGGGCGCTCCCCGGCCATGGAACGGGTCTTCGACATGATCGGCGAGGTGGCCCAGATCGACGCCCCGGTCCTGCTCCTGGGCGAGAGCGGCACGGGCAAGGAACTCATCGCCAAGGCCATCCACGAGGCCGGCCCGCGTCGGGACAAGCCCTTCGTCAAGGTCAACTGCGCGGCCCTGAACGAGGCCCTGCTGGAAAGCGAACTCTTCGGGCACGTCAAGGGCGCCTACACCGGGGCGCACAAGGACCGTGTCGGCCGCTTCGAGAGCGCCGCCGACGGCGACATCTTCCTGGACGAAATCGGCGACCTGCCCCTGATGACCCAGGTCAAGCTGCTGCGCGTGCTGGAGGAAAAGGTCATCGAACGCGTCGGCGACCACAAGGCCATCCCGGTCCAGGCCCGGATCATCACCGCCACCAACCGCGACCTGCGCCAGCTCATGGAGCAGGGCCGCTTCAGGCAGGATTTCTTCTACCGCATCAACGTCATCCCCATCCCCATTCCGCCCCTACGCGAACGCCGCGAAGACATCCCGCTGCTGGCCGAGTCCTTTTTCCGGCGCATCCAGCTCAAATCCGGCAAGAACGTGCGCGGCGTCTCCCCGGCGGCCATGGACCTCCTCCTGCGCCATTCCTGGCCCGGCAACGTGCGCGAGCTGAAAAGCACCTTCGAGTACGCCCTCGTGGCCTGCAAATCGGACCTGATCGAGCCCCGCGACCTGCCCGGCGACATCGGCGGCCAACAGGCCTGCGCTCCCGCCCCAGTGACCAGCGGCAGTCTGGACGACATCAAGAAACAACGCCTGATCCAGGCCCTAAACGACACAGGCGGGAACCAGTCCGAGGCGGCCAAACTCCTGGGCATTTCCCGAACCAGCGTGTGGAGCCAGATGAAGCGGTATGGGGTGGGGCGGGAATTCTGAAGCGACCCGCGCGGCTGACATGGAACATTTTTTTCTTGCCAAGCGCCGCGCGATCATCTACTTCTCCTGGGCATTTCTTA
>CAYLNA010000255.1:0-3320 GCA_964384665.1 uncultured Desulfovibrionaceae bacterium
CTTTCCACTCGTGGAGCAGGGTCAGGGCGTCCAGCGGGGAAAGTTCGTTGACGTTGAGCGATTTGAGCGCCGCCAGCACCGGATGCTCGCCCGCTTTTTCCACGGGCGCGGGGACCGGGGCGAGACCTGGCAGCGTCACCTGATGACTGATGATCTCACTGCGGCGTCGGCCGCCGGGAGCATGCTTTTCGAGCACGGCCAGGATGTCCTTGGCCCTGGCCACGACCGAGGCCGGGACCCCGGCCAGGCGGGCGACCTCGATGCCGTAGCTGCGGTCGGCCGGCCCCGGCACGAGACGGCGCAGGAACACGATGTCCCCTTTCCACTCCTTGATGGCGATATTGAAGTTGCGCACGCCGGGCAGACGTTCCTCGAGCACCGTCAGTTCGTGGTAATGGGTGGCGAAGAGGGTGCGGATGCCGCCCTGGCGCTTGGACAGCTCCTCGGCCACGGCCCAGGCCAGGGACAGGCCGTCGAAGGTGCTCGTGCCGCGCCCGATTTCGTCCAGGATGACCAGGGAGCGCTTGCCGGCTTGGCGCAGGATGCGGGCGGTCTCGCTCATTTCGACCATGAAGGTCGATTGGCCCATGGCCAGGTTGTCCGAGGCGCCGACCCGTGAGAAGATGCGGTCGCACAGCCCGATCCGGGCCGAGGACGCGGGCGCGAAGCCGCCCATCTGGGCCAGGATGCAGATGAGCGCCACCTGCCGCAGGACCGTGGACTTGCCGGCCATGTTGGGGCCGGTGATGAGCAGGAGGCGGCCCTGATCATCCAGGGTCAGATCGTTGGGAATGTATCCCGATCGGCCCTGCACGGCCTCCACCACCGGATGGCGGCCGCCCCGGATGACGATGTCCAGCCCGTCGTGCAGATCCGGACGACACCAGTCCCATTTGCGGGCCGCGTGGGACAGTCCCTGGCTGAAATCCAGTTCGGCCAGGATGGCGGCCATGGCCATGAACCGAGCCCGGTGCGTGGCGACGGTCTCGCGCAGTTCCAGAAACAGCTCGTATTCGCGGGCCTTGCGGCGGTCCGAGGCGCTCAGGAGCCGTTCCTCGAGATTTTTGAGTTCCTCGGTGATGTAGCGCTCGGCGTTGACCAGGGTTTGGCGTCGGATGAAATGGGCCGGGGGTTCGGCATTCTGGGACCGGGTCAGCTCGAAATAATAGCCGAAGACCTTGGTGTAGCCGAGCTTGAGCCGGGGCAGGGCGCAGGTTTCGCGTTCGCGCTCCAGCATGGCTTTCAGCGCGGTCTCGCCGTGATCCGTCAGTTCCATCAGCTCGTCGAGAGCGGCGTCGTAACCGGCGCGGAAGAGTCCGCCCTCGGTGATGACCGGCGGCAGGCTGTCGGCCAGGGCCATGGCCAGCAGGTCGTGCACGTCGGCCAGATCGTCCCAGCCGTCGAGGAGGCTTCGCAGCATGGCAGGCGGCGATTCCTGGGTGGAGAGCAACGCGCGCAGATTGGGCAGGACAGCCAGGGACGCGCACAGGGCGGCGAAATCCTTGGGCGTGCAACGGTTGACGAAGATGCGCGTGCACAGCCGCTCCAAGTCGTGAACCCGGTCCAGAAAACGGCGCAGTTCCTCGCGCGCGCCGTCCTGCCCGGCGAAATGGGCGACCATGTCCTGGATGGTCCTGATCCGACCCAGGTCCTTGAACGGCTGGCGCAGCCGAGTCTCCAGCAGGCGCCCGCCCATGGGGGTTTGGGTCTGGTCGAGGACCTGCCACAGGGTGCCGCGCCCCTTGTTTCCGTCCATGGTCCGGAACAGTTCCAGGTTGCGCTCCGTGACTTCGTCCAGAAGCAGGGTCGAGGACAGGTTCAAGGGTTCGAACGGGCAGAGGTGGTCCAAATTCCGTTTCTGGGTCAATTCCAAATAGGTCAGCAGCGCGCCGCAGCAGCGGACCAGGGCGGGCTTATCCTCCAGATCCAGGGCCGCGAGGGAGGCGACCCTCTGGGCGCGGAGGATTTTGTCCGTCGCTCCGTGCGGTTCGAAATAGGACTTTTGGGGATAGCGCGAGATACGCGCGGTCCAGGATTCAAAACCCGGAGCCAGGGTTTGGGTTTCGGTCAGGAGCAGCTCGCGCGGGTTCATCTTGGCCAGCCACTGCCAGAGCACGGCCTCGGAGCGGGTTTGCAGTCCGGACCAGGTTCCGGTGGAAAAATCGACCCAGGCCAGGCCGCCGCCCAGATCCGCGTCCCAGAACAGGGCTCCGAGAAAATTGTGCCCCTTGGCGTCGAGGTTGATGTCCTCGACCACCGTGCCCGGCGTGAGGACGCGAGTCACTTCGCGCCGGACCAGGCCCTTGGCCTGCTTGGGGTCCTCGACCTGATCGCACAGCGCCACCTTGTAGCCCTTGTCCAGCAGCTGGCGTAGGTATTCGTCGATGGCGTGGTGGGGCATGCCGCACATGGGCACGGGATTGTCCGCGCCCGGATTGCGGCTGGTCAGGGTGATCTGCAGCTCGCGGGCCGCGATTTCCGCGTCCTCGAAAAAGAGTTCGAAAAAATCTCCCATGCGGAAAAAAACCAGGGTCCCCGGATAGTCTTCCTTGACCCGGAGGTACTGCTCCATCATGGGCGTGAGTTTGACGCTGTTCATCATGAGTCGCTCAAGAGTTGGCGGAAGGAAATGGAATGCCAGGACAGGCATTTGGGACAGCAGAAAAAAATGTCGCGGCGCTTGAGGCCGCATTTGGAGCAGACAAAGCGCTTCACCTGCCGGGCCCGGCGCAGCAGGAAATCCAACTGCAATTCGAAAACCGGGGTCAGCTGTTGCTCCGGCATGGACATGGTCAAAAGCTCCAGGCGGGCCGGCCAGAAGGATGGATTGAGCAGCAGTGCTTTTTCCTGCCAGGTCTTGGCTTCCTCGACGCGACCGTGGGCGCGGAGTAGGCGTCCACTGTAATGAAGCAGGGCCAAGTTCTGGGGCTGCTCGTCGATGATGCCGAGCACGATGTCGATCCAGCCGTCCGGCGGAGACGGGGGATTCGTGGTTTCGTCATGATCCAGCAAGGGATCCAGCAGCAGGAACCGCAACCCCGGTCCAATGGCGTTCAGGCCTTGGCGCAGTTGGGCCGGCAGTTCGTCCCAGGCGTCAGTGCGGACCAGCAGACCGATGGTTTCCAGCCAACCTTCGGGCGAGGCGGGATACATTTCCAGGGCTTCGCGGACGAGGCCGCGATCAATGGCCCCATCGCGGGAGCAGGCCGCCCGGACCAGAAAATGAGCGGCCTGAACCGGGGCCCCGATTCTTTGGTAGTGGCGGCTGGCCTCCAAGAAATCTCCGCCCTTGGCGAAGAGCCCGGCCAGTTCCTGCTCCA
>CAYLNA010000256.1:0-3314 GCA_964384665.1 uncultured Desulfovibrionaceae bacterium
GCTTCGTAGCCGATGGTTTCGATGAAGATCTTGGGCGACTGGAGCATGTCCAGCACGTCCTCTTCCGGAAAGAGCACGTCGAGACGGGCGAAGACGTCGTACATGAGGATGAGCTTGGCGTGGTAGTCGGTCAGGCGCATGCGGACGTTGTTCTGGCGGTCGGCCACGCCCTCGATGATCGCGGCCACGCAGTCCGAGGCTAGCTTGGAGATGACGGCCGCCCATTTTTGCAGGATCTGCTCCACGCCGGGGACGGCGGCCAGATGCATGGTGCTGGCCAGGCCGGCGTTGAAGAGCACGGCCAGGGGGATGGACAGGATGCTGCGGAAGAAATTGGCCACGGCCGCGCTGCGGGGCAGGCCGCGTACGATGTTATGGCTGGAAATATAGATGCCGTTGGCCAGGGCCATGACCGCGTAGAGCGTGATCGGGCTGGTCGCGGTGGTGACGCCGAGAGTCTCTTCCATCAGGAGGCCCTTGACCAGAAAGTCCAGCAACGGAACCGAAAAGCCTGTGTACAGCAGGGATTCGGCGATGCGGCTCCAGCTGACCAGGGAGTTCCACTGCAAAAGGGGTGAACGGCGCAGGCCGCCGCCGCCGAGCACGGCCTGGATGATGTTGCGCACGCCGGTGATGCCGAACCAGATGAACCCGCCCAGGTATGCCAACACCCACCAGTCCTTGGTCAGGGCGAAGGTCAGGAAGGCCGGCACGAAGCCGATCAGGATCTTGAGGGAATTCTTGAGGGCCGTGTTCAGATGACTGAAGGCCAGACCATCCCCGGTTTGGGGCGCGCTCGTGGCGTGGATGCGCAGGCCGTTGTCGTGAAAGGTCTGGACTCCGCCCAGGGTGACGATGTTGCCCGGCTTGCTCGGATGGATCTCGATGCGGTCCAGGGTCCAGTCGACACGGACGTCCTGGTCGTCCAGGGTGATGCCGGGGCATTTGGTCAGCAGGCGGGCGAAGCGGGAGCGCTTGTCCGGATCGACGCGCAGGGTTGCGTGCTCGGTCATCCGCGCCGTGACCGGGATGATGCGGCGTTGCTGGTTGGCGGGCTGGCGGGCTTTCTTGCGCGCGCGAGGGGGCAGGGTGTCGAGCACGACCAGCCCCATGCCGTGCTGGTGTCGGGACTGCCCGGTGGAGCCGCTGCCGATGCGCGATTCCAGGGGGCGCTTCTTGTAGAATGTATGGAAGGCCTCGATATCGAAAAGAATATCCTGCAACTTGGCCTTGCGTTCGTCCATGACCGCGAGATCCCGCTCTAACTGTGCGCCAAGGCCCGGATCTTCCTTGGACTTGGCCGCGGCCAGGGCCTTGTCCAGGGCCTGGCGGTCTTCCTCGTGGGTCCCGATCACGTTCCGGATGGCCCGCTTGAGGGCGATGACGTTTTCCTCGTTGAGGGCCTTTTGCAGGGCCGAGACCTGAGCGAACGTCCGTTCCGGACTGACGAGTTCCACTGCGTCGCCCGGACAGACGCGTAGGGGGGCCATGGGCAGGGACCATTTGCCCCGCGACGCATCCTTGAGGTTGTAGACCTCCAGATGGCTGACATGGCCCCGGCAGTCGTAGAGGATTTCCAGGGTGTCCGGGATGCTCAGATTGCTCAGGTTGAGGGTGAAGCGCGAACCGGAATGGAAGCGGGCCAGGCGGGGCAGGAGTTCGCCGGGCCGCAGGCGCAAAAGCGGCGGCACGTCCGGGCCATCCTGGGGCGTGGTCGGATCGTGGAGGTCCGGATTGCGGCAAGGTTGCAGGTAGGCGTTGATGAGCATTTCCGAGTCGATGGCGTTCATGGCGTCGACCAGGCTCTCCAACTCCGCGCGCCGCTCCGGCCGAGCTTGGGCGTGTTCGTGGCGGATGCGCGCCACGGCCTCTTTCATCTCGGGCAGCATGACGCCCTGGATATACTTGGCCAGGTGGAGCAGGGACGGCTGGCCCGTGCCGACGAAGCGGGTGAATCCGGCCTCGTCCAGCTCGGGCAGGCGCAGTCCGTATTCGGCGTTGATGGCGTGGCGGTGGCGGTGGTTGAAGGCCGTCAGGGCCTGGAAGACATAGCGCTGCTGGTAGGCCGAGACCTGCCGTCCCTCCTTCATGAAGGCCAT
Source organism: uncultured Desulfovibrionaceae bacterium (assembly GCA_964384665.1). Taxonomy (GTDB): domain Bacteria; phylum Desulfobacterota; class Desulfovibrionia; order Desulfovibrionales; family Desulfomicrobiaceae; genus Desulfomicrobium. Next base: position 2,100 of record CAYLNA010000256.1, read on the forward strand.
GACCGGTTGTTCGCGCAGGAACTCCAGGAAGGACTGGGTGTCCGTGAACCCGTGCGGCTCCCAGGTGACCCGCGCGTATTTGCCCCGGAAGCGCGCCGAGACCTCGATGCCGATGCGGATGCGCATGTCGAGGATAGCCGCGGCTTCGAGCAATTCTTCGACCACCGCCGCGTCGACGTAGTTGTAGTAGACCACGGTCAGATAGCGGATGCCCTTGACCCAGGCATCCATGACCAGATGCGTCGGGGATTTGCGGCCCTTGGTGTTGGCGTCGTGGACATGGTCGTCGAAGGCCAGCTGGTTCCATTCCTCCGGCATTTCGAGCAGGTGGTATTTGTCCAGTTCGGCCCGCACCACGCGGGGCTTGCCGGCCGTGGCCATGCGGAAGTCGTGGGCCAACTTGAGCTGGGTCAGCTCGTCATCCGGGTGGCGGATGAGTTCCTTCATGATCTGGATCAGGACCCGGGCCGTGTTCTTGCGGAAATAGGTCGTGGCCGAATGCAGGACCTCGTCCATGAGGCTGCGCAGGGCGCTCAGCCGGTCCGAGGCCTTGCCCGCCTCCAAAGATCCCAGCAAGCTGGCGATGGCGTAGGCGACGCGCAGTCCCTTGGGCGCCGCCATTTCCTTGATCCCGTGCGGATGCATGTACGGCGCCAGCAGGGAACTCATGGTCTGGGGGCGGGCGGTCCGGGTCAGGACGTCATTGACGATGCGCAGCAGCTGGTGGTCGTTGTTGTCGAAGAAGAGGCGGGAATGGGTGCGCTTCAAGTCTGTCCTCTCGTGCGTGGTCTAGGCGCGCCCGTTGTCCTGGCGCTTGCCCTCGGTCCGGTCGCGCAGGGACTTTTTGCGGAAGGCGTCCTCCAGTTTGTAGAGCAGATCCTCGAAATCCGCCGGCTTCATCAGATAATCGAAGGCGCCCCGGTCCATGCCCTCCACCGCGGCCTCGACGCTGGCGTGTCCGGTCAGCATGATGACCTCGGTGTTCGGCCACTGGGTCTTGATCCGTTTCAGCACTTCCAGTCCGTCCATGCCCGGCATTTTCACGTCCAGGACGACCACGTCGCGGGCGGACTCGGCCATGAGTTCCAGGGCCTGCTCGCCCCGCGTCGCGCCGACGGCCTCGATGCCGCGTCTGGCCAGACGCTTGATGATGGTGCGCAGAAATTCCTCTTCGTCATCGACCAGCAATACGGAAAATGTTTCCATGCGTACTCC
>CAYLNA010000257.1:0-3305 GCA_964384665.1 uncultured Desulfovibrionaceae bacterium
GCGACAGCGGCAGCCGCCCGCACTCCCACAATCGGAACAGGGCCAGCCACAGCGCGACATGTCCGTCGATGCCGGTCCGGGCGGACCGGACCGTCTGCTCAACCCCGGCCAGGAGCGTCGCGACCCGATGCGCGGGCAGGTGTTCGCCTTGGATCCGCTCCCAGGCCTTGAGGCCCATGAGCCGGGCCTGGACGTCGTTTTCGCGCAACCGGCGCACCCAGTCGGCCAGCTCCGCCCCGTCCCGGAACAGAGCGATCTCCCGGTCCGCCTCGAAAAGCTCCTCCACATGCCCCACGGCAGGGTTGAGCACGGCGCACCCGCAGGAGGCGGCCTCGAACACACGAAAATTGACCTCACCGAAAATAGCCTCGTTGGGCGCGATCCGGCTCTGGTCATAAAGGGCCAGCATCTGGGCGTGGGTCAGATCCTGGTGCGCGCGCACACCGTCCAGGTCCTTGAGCCAGCTCAAAAACCACTGCCGCACCGGCCGCTCCGGCGTGACCCGACCGACGAAAACCAGTCCCGGCGCGCGCCGCTCCCAGGGCGTGATGGGCCGCGCCACGCCAAACCAGGGCAGCCACAGTCCCTGCCGAATACCGCGCGCGGCGAACCAGGGCAGCCAATGCTTTTGAGTCGTGCAGAAGAGATCGAACAGGCGGGCGTAATAGCGGTGCCAAAAACTGTTGAGATGGGTGTCGATGGACCAGAATACCTTGGGACAGCCGAAGGCGTTCAGATCCGCGAGCAGGGTGCGCGGTCCCAGGGTTTCCTGCTGAAAGATCAAATCCGGCGCGAAATCGCCGAGCAATGGGGCCAAGCGGATGATCCCGCTCGGCGGGGCCAGGCGCAGGCAGCGGTGCCCGGCGGCCTCCAGGGCGGCGGCCAAGCCCGCATGGACGCAGACGATATTCACGGGCCGCCCCGGCCATGGGCCTGTTCGCCGAAAAGACGCGCGAAATCCGCGCTGTCCCGCACCGCGCTCCATTCGCCGTCCACGCGGCGGCGCCCGCGCTCCAGAAGCAGGCCGTGGGTCAGGACTTCGTCCATGAATTCCGGGGAATGGGTGACCAGGACAATGGTGCGGCCCTGATCCAGGAACGCCCGCAACAGCTGGGCCATGCGCGCCTGCCAGGACCGGTCCAACCCGGAGAAGGGCTCGTCCAGGACCAGCAATTCGGGACCATGAACCACGGCCCGCGCCAGCATGACCTGCCGGGCCTGACCGTAGGACAGGGACCGCAGCGGCCGGGACATCCAGTCCTCCATGTCCCAGGCCCGGGCCAGGTCCTCGGCCTTGCGGACCTGCTCCGCCGGAAGGTCCCGATGCACGCCCAACCCGTCGCACAGTCCGGACAGCAGGATGTCGCGACAGGTCGCGCCGGGGTCGATGCGGTCCTTGATCCAGGGGGCGAGGATGCCGATGCGGGCCCGCACCTGTCCGATGCCGAAGCGGTCGGCCTGCCCGAACCAAGTCAGGGTTCCTCCCGGCCAGGGACGACGGTAACCGGTGATCATCTGGAGCAGGGTGGACTTTCCGCTCCCATTGTGTCCGACCACGCCCCAGCATTCGCCGGCGCGCACGGTCCAGTCCAAATTGTCCACGATCGCAACCCCGTTCGCGACCACGGAACAGGCTCCCACCTCCACCACGGGACCTGCCGCGACGCGGGACGCGCGGCGCGGCGGCGTGCGCAACACACGGGCCACGACCGGACTCGGGCGGTCCGTCCGCCGGCCATGCTCCAAAAAAATCCGCCCGCGCACCGCGTCCGGCGCCGAAACCTTGCCATGCCCGCTGACAAAAAGCCGGGTCCGTCCCGTGGCCGCGATGCGCTCCAGGGCGTCCAGAAGCTGGTACTGCCCCCGCCGATCCAGGCCCTGTCCCAATTCATCCACGGCCAGAACCTTGGGACCGGCGATGACGGCCCGGGCCAGCAGGGTCCGCTTGGCCTCGCCGGTGGACACGGTCTGCATGGGTCGGTCCAGAACCAGGGCCAAGCCCATGTCCCGTCCCAGAGCCCGCGCCTGTTCTGCTTCGTTCTCGGTCGGAGAATGGTACAAAAAAGGCGTGTTGCGCAGCCCGGCGCAGATCACTTCCCACACCGGCACACGCAGGTCGTGGAACTGATACCAGTCGGCCATGGCCGGCGAGACCAAACGGACATGGGGACGAACCACCAGCGGCGAGGCCGAGGCTTCCCCATGCACGCGATAGGTGCGCGCGCCGCCGCTGCGTTGGGACGGCCACAGCTCGCCAAGCAACAGGCGCAGCAGCGTGGTCTTGCCCGCGCCGTTGTCGCCGAGCACGGCATAGTGTTCATCGCCGGACACGCAAAGATCGATGCCGTGGAGGATGCGCTCCGCGCCCACGTCCACGTCGACGCGGTCCAGATGAATTTCGAGACTGTCCACGATCGCCCTCGCGTCCCGGCCGTCAGCGGGGCCGCCGCACCAGTTCCATGTCCATGGTCAGATCAATGGTGTCGCCGACCGCGCCCAGGGCGGCCCAGGCTCCGGACCCAACCTGAAATTCCAAGCGGTTGATGGAAAGCCTAGCCTGCAACCCCATGACCTCGGCCCCAGGCAGACGATCCTGGAACGGATGGTCGCGCAGCCCCAGGAACGTGAAGGGCACGCGGACTTCGCTGGTCACGTCCCGCACGGTCAAATCGCCAACCGCGACAAAGGAATCGCCATCCTCCCGGATCACGCTTCTGGACGAAAACATGATGCGCGGGAAGCGCGCCACGTCCAGAAAATCCGGGCCGCGCAGGTGCTCGTCGCGGGCCGGAACCCCGGTCTCCACGCTGGAGCTATCCACAAGAAGATAAAACTGTCCCGCTCCGGGTTTGGCGGGATCGAAATCCACCTCGCCGGAAAAACGGGTGAAGAACCCGGTCACGAACCCGGAAACATGCCGGACCCGAAACCCGATGCTGGAATGCTCCGCGTCCATTTCCCAAGCGCCAAGCTCGGATTCGGCCGCCTGGATTGGCGCGGCGGCGAAGAAACAAACCGCGCCCAGCGCCATGATCCGCAACAACGATCGCATTGTCTGACCTCCACGAAATCATGCCGGCGCGCAACGAGCCGGCTCGGACGGCCCTTTCGCGACCCGGATCACCCCGATTTCCCGCGTCCGTCCGGGTCCCTCCCTAGCAAGGACTTCCCCATTGCACCAGATTTGGATGTAGGACAAATTTTCTTGTTGACAGCAGTCGCGGTTTATATCAAAAGCCGTTCTCGCGTCGTGGGGCTGTAGCTCAGCTGGGAGAGCGCTTGAATGGCATTCAAGAGGTCGTCAG
>CAYLNA010000258.1:0-3301 GCA_964384665.1 uncultured Desulfovibrionaceae bacterium
CCTCGATCAGGGGCAGGCCGCTCACGTCCCGAGGCCGGGATTCTTCCGCCGGACGCGGCAGGCCCGCGACAAAGGCACGCAGCGGCTCGCGCCAAGCCGAAGGCTCGTAATCCCGCGCTCCGGCCAGAATCCGCGTCTGGACTCCGCTCATGCCCGTGATGAAGGTCCGCAGGGCTTCCGCCGAAAAGACAGGATCGTGCTCGGCCTGGACCACGGTCCAGGACAGATCGGCCGTGGTGAACGGATCGAAGCGGATTTCTCCGGCGTGGCGCGTCCAGGTCAGGCCGCGCCCAATGCCAAAGGGATGGGCCAGAGGCAGGCCCGGGCGAAAGGCGAGGCTGAAGCCGCCCAGGAAGGTTCCGGCCGGAGCCTGAGCCAGACTGGCGTGGACAATGCATGCCCCGGCTCCGCGTCCGGCCAGGGCCGGGGCGGACAAGCGGGCCAAGCCCAGGGTTTTCTGGGCGTATTTGCTCATGCTTTCCAGCTCATGGGAAACATTGGGCTCGTAGCCCTTGTCCGCGACCTGACGGAGATAACGGGCCGTGTCCACGCCCAGGACCAGTGCTCCGGCGTCGCCGGCCGCGCGGGCCATCTCCTCTTCCGCCGCGCCCCAGCCCCCGACATCCGAAAGCACGACGAGAATCGCGGCCGGATCTTTCTCCCGCCCGCGCACGAGCACCTCGCCGAAGGGGCCAAAATTCAAGCCCGCACCCCAAGCGGTCTGGCTCAAGCCGCACGCCAGCGCCATCAGCCACAGCATGATTTTCATTTGCCCACCATCCCGCGCATGCCTCCGGCCACCAGGGCGGCGACCTCGGTCAGGGTTCCGGGCAGCGCCAAGCCGCCCTGGGTCAAGATATAGCTCGGCTCCCAGGTCGGGCCGAATTTTTCCTTGTAACTGCGCAACCCACGAAAATTATAGAAATCCTCGGCATGGGAATAGAGAAAATTCCCCACCTTGTTCCAGATCGGGGTCAGGGGATGGACCTCCAGGCCCGAAAACGGGGCCACGCCCAGATTGAAGCGGGCGAAGCCCTGTTGCTGGCCCCAGAACATGAGCATGAAGAGCAGATAATCCATGACCCCGCGCGGGGCCCCGCGCACGAAACGCATCAGGTCGATGGCCAGTTCGGTCCGCCCGCCCATCCAGACATTGCCGAAAGCCAGAATCTTTCCGTTCTGCCGAACCACGGCCGTGTGGAAGCGGGCCAGATAGGCCGGGTCGAAACAACCCAGAGAAAAACGCTTTTCCCGCGCGTGCTTGAAGGAGAGCCAGGCGTCGGAAATGGCCCGGACCTCGGCCTCGATGTCCGTGAATCCGGCCGGCGGGATGACCTCGAACACGCAGCCGTTCTTTTCCAGGTTGTTCTTCTTGTAGCGCAAGCCCTGCCGGGCCGCGCCGTTCAGATGGAAGGACGGCAGGTCGACGATGGCCTCCTCGCCGATCTTGAGCAGGCTCAAGCCCATGTCCCAGAACAGATGCAACCGGTCCTGGGGCACGCCATAGAACACGGGCCGACCGCAGTGCCGGTCGCAGACCTCGCGGAATTGCCAGATCAGCTCCTGGGCTTCTTCCTCCCGACCCACGGGCGGCCCCATGGTCACCCAGGTCCGCCCGGTGACCCCGAACATGAGAAAGGATTGCCGACTCTGGCTGAACAAAAAGGTCTTGTCGCCCAGCAGGGCCAGATTGGCGCGGGTGTGCCGGCTGGCGGCGACAATGTCCCGGACCAGATTCATGTCCTCCTGGGGCGGCGGAACCGGGCGGTACGGAGCCGGAGCCAGGAGGCGCGTCACGGCCAGGATCAGACCGACGACCCCGGCTCCGACCCAGGCCCGGACCACGTTGGGCACCGAGCCGTCCATGGTGAAGGTCAGCCAAAAGTCCCCGGCATGGCCTCCATGCTGGTAGGAAAAGGCGACCAGTCCGGTGGTCGCGGTCAGAACCAGCCCCATGGCCAGAATCCAGCCAGGAGTGAAGCGGTCGGAAAACAGGCTCGAATGGCGGACGAAGCGATGTCGATTGGACACAAGAACCGCCAGCATCCCGCCCAGGACCAGGGCTTCCTCGAAGTCCCCGCCCCGCAGCAACGCGGCCGCCATGCCCAGGACGAGCATGACCAGGGTCAGGAGGAAGGCCACGTCCAGGCGGCGCTGGATGCCCCTGGCCAGGAAAAGCAGACAGACCCCTACGACGCTGCCAAGCAGATGCGATCCTCCGACCACGGCGCCGGGCAGATAGTCGGCCAGCCAGGACATGCGCCATTCCAGGGACGGCGTGGCGCCGGACAGAAGCAGAATGCTTCCGGCGGCGAAGGTGAGCACGGCCAGGACCTGCGGCGCCAGGGCGATGGTCCAACGCACCCCGGCTTCGAAGAGCAGCCGGGCCACGGGCACGGTGCCCAGCACCTCGCGCACGGCCAGGGTGGCGGCGGCCAGGACGAGGGGCGCGATGTAGTAGACGGCCCGAAAGGCCACCAGCGAAGCGAAAAGCTGGCCGTTGTCCGCGCTGTCCGGAGTCAACATCATATAGGCCGTCTCGAACACGCCCACTCCTCCTGGCGCCTGGCTGAGCACCCCGGCCAACTGGGCCAGCATGAAGCGGGTGAAGAAAACCGTCAGTTCCGGCCGCTCTCCCAGGAGGGCGAACAGGATCAGCCCGGACAACCCCCAGTCCAGCACGGAAAAGACGACCTGGACGGCCGCCGTGCCCGGCCCCGGCGCGGGAATCCGGAAGCCGAACACGGACACCGCCTCCCGCCAGCGGAACGAGGCCAACACATACAAAAGCGGCAAGGACGCCAAGCCCAGGCCCAGGATGTCGCCACCGAGGGCCAGGAGCTGACCGGCCTCGGGACTGAGAAAGAGGGCCAGTCCGCCCAGGCCGACCAAGCCCAGCCACAGACTGATGGTGGTAAACAGAGCGATGCGCCCCACGTCGGCGGCGGACAGGCCCCAGGCTGCGTAGAGGCGGAACTTGATGGTGCTGCCGGAAAGGAAGGAAAAGCCAAGGGTGTTGGCGAAGGCGTTGCCGATGAAGGACGAAATGGCGATGCGCTTGAGCGGCTGCGGCGCGCCGGCGTAGCGGCAGGCGAAGTGCTCGTATCCGGCCAGGACCGCGTAATTGAGCACGGTCAGGCCAAGAGCCGCGCTCAGGCTTTGGCCCGGAATGGCGGTCAAGGCGTCCCAAATCTGGCCGACGCTGACATGGCTCAACTCCCGGCCGAGAAAACGCATGGCTGCTGCGATGAGCGCCACGGAAACCAAGGGTCCCCAGAACGAGACCGAACGAAAACGCATG
>CAYLNA010000259.1:0-3297 GCA_964384665.1 uncultured Desulfovibrionaceae bacterium
TCCTTGTCCTCGGGCGCGTAGCGCGAGGCCCAGAAGGCCACGTCCATGTTCACGGAATCCGTGGCCACGATGGGCGCGATGGCGTCATAAAATGCCAAGCTATCTTGTCCCACGATGCGGACCAAATCCTCGGCCAGGGGCGCGCCGGCCAGGGGGCCGGCGGCGACGATCAGGACGTCGTGACTGCCCTCCACCTCGCCCAGACGGAGGATTTCCCGGCGGACCAGGGTGATGCGGGGATGGCTCGTGATCCGCGCGGTCATCTCCCGGGCAAAGAGGTCGCGGTCCACGGCCAGGGCCTTGCCGGCCGGGACTTCCGTCTGTCGGGCCACATCCATGACCAGGCTGCCCAACTCGGTCATTTCCATCTTCAGCAGGCCGATTCCGGTTTCCAGCTCGGCGGAGCGAAAGGAATTGGAGCAGACCAGCTCGGCCAGGTTCTCGCTGTGGTGGGCCGGGGAGAAGGCCGCCGGCTTCATCTCGTACACCGTCACCTCGATCCCGGCCTGGGCCAACTGCCAGGCCGCCTCGCATCCAGCCAATCCGCCGCCGATAATTCCAACTGTCGTGATCACGATTCCATCCTTGCCGTGGTGAAAAGGAGCTTCCTTGGCCCAAGGGCTGGTCGCGGTCAATGGCTATTCGCGCGGCCAGCCCCGGTGCGTTCTAGGCTGAAGCGTCGGCTCGGGGCCGGGCCAGCCAGACCCGCAGCGCCTTTTCGGCTTCGACCACGCCAAAGGCCAGAACCGCGACGCCCAAGATCTTCAACCACGACACGGGGCCAAGCGGGGCGCTGCCAAAAAGACTATTCATGAAGGGGACATAGGTGAAGCCCGCCTGTAAAACGAGCATGAGGCCGAACCCGCCCATGACCCAGGGATTGGACCACAGCCCCAATTTCAGGGGCGACAGGGTGAAGGACCGGCTGTTGAAAAGGTAGAAGGCCTCGACCAGGACAAAGACATTCACGGCCACGGTCCGGGCCTGGGCCGTGTCGGTGGTGGTGCGCAGCTCCCATTCATACAGGCCGAAAGACGCCAGAAGCAGGATGGCGCCGACCAGCAAAATCCGGCCGTAGAGCGCCGAGTCCAGGATGGGCCGGGCCGGATCGCGCGGGGGGCGCTCCATGAGCCCCGGTTCCTTGGGTTCGAAGGCCAGCATCAGACCCAAACATCCGGCCGTGGTCATGTTGATCCACAGAATCTGCACCGGCAGGATGGGCAGGGGCATGCCCAGGAGCACGGCGGCCAGGATGACCAAGCCTTCGCCGACATTGGTGGGCAGGGTCCAGACGATGAACTTGATCAGATTGTCGTACACCCCGCGCCCTTCCTCCACGGCGGCCTCGATGGTGGCGAAATTGTCGTCGGTCAGGATCATGTCGGCGGCTTCCTTGGCCGCCTCGGTCCCGCCCTTGCCCATGGCCACGCCGATGTCGGCCTGTTTCAGGGCCGGAGCGTCATTGACCCCATCTCCGGTCATGGCCACGATCTCGCCCCGACTTTGCAGGGCCATGACCAGGCGCAATTTCTGGTCCGGGGCCACCCGCGCGAAAACCGCCGTGGTCGCGGCCCTGGCCACGAGTTCGTCATCCGAAAGACGGACCATGTCCGCGCCGGTCAGAACCTGACAGGTGGGACGGCCAGGACAGGTCTCGATGCCCAGGCCCAGCTGAGCACCAATGGCCGCCGCCGTGACCGCGTGATCTCCGGTGATCATCTTGACCGCCACCCCGGCCCGCTGAAAGGCCTGCACCGCGGCCATGGCCTCGGCGCGGGGCGGATCGATCATGGCCTGCAATCCAAGAAAAATCAGATCCCCGGCCACGTCGTCGTGACCGAGCCGGGTCGTCCCGTTCGGCAATTCCTTGCAGGCCAGGGCCAGAACGCGCATCCCGCCAAGGCCAAGCTGTTCGATCTCAGCCCGGATGGCGTCATTGTCCAGGGCAATCTTGGCCCCGTCGGCCTGAAGCTGATACTCCGCCCGGGCCAGCACGGATTCCACCGACCCCTTGAAGAAAACCACGCACGGATTGTCCTGTCCCTGGTCGTGCAGGGTGGCCATGTATTGGTGCTCGGATTCAAAGGGCAAGGTGTCCAGGCGCGGCAGGCGACCGGCCTCCACGGCTGCGTCCAGACCGGCCTTGGCCGCGGCCGCCAGCAAGGCCGCCTCGGTCGGATCGCCGACCACGGATTCTTCGCGCCCGTCGTATTCGATGCGGGTGTCGTTGCAGAGCAGACCGGCCAGAAGCGTGGCCCGCGCGGCGCGATCCCCCTCGGTCAGGCCCTCAATCTCGCCCTCGGGCCGGTATCCGGTCCCGCTGACCGCGTACCGACGGCCGCCGGCATGGAGCGCGACCACGGTCATCTGGTTCTCGGTCAGGGTGCCGGTCTTGTCCGAGCAGATGACCGAGGCCCCGCCCAGGGTTTCCACTGCCGGCAGCTTGCGGATAATCGCCCCGCGCGCGGCCATGCGCGACACGCCCATGGCCAGGATGACCGTCACCGCCGCCGGCAGGCCCTCGGGGATGGCGCCAACGGCCAGGGCCACGGCGGCCATGAACATATCCGCCGCCTTTTCCCCGCGCAGGATGCCGGCGAAAAAGGTCAGCACGGCCAGGCCCAGGATGGCCCAAAGCAGGATATGGCTGAATTTGGTGATCTTGCGGGTCAAGGGCGTGGCCAGTTCATCGGCGGCGGCGACCATGCCCGAAATGCGCCCGATCTCGGTCCGATCCCCGATGGCCACGACCACGCCGGCGGCCTGGCCATAGGTGACTAGGGTCGAGGCATAGACCATGTTGCGCCGGTCGGCCAGAATCGCGTCCCGTTCCAGGGTCTGGTCAACCTTGCCCACGGGCACGGATTCCCCGGTCAGGGCCGATTCGTCCACACGCAGATCCTTGACCGAAACCAGACGCAGATCGGCCGGCACCTTGTCCCCGGAGCGGAGCATGACCACATCGCCGGGCACCAACTCCTCGGCCGCCACCCGCCGGATGGTCCCGGAACGCACGACCACGGCCTCGGTGACCATGGCTTTGGCCAGAGCGTCGAGGGCCCCGGCCGCCTTGGCCTCCTGGATGTATCCGACAACGGCGTTGACCAGAACCACCCCGACAATGACCGACGCGTCCACGACCTCTCCCAGAACCGCCGTAATCACGCCGGCCAGGAGCAGGACATAAACCAAGGGCTGATGAAACTGGAGCAGAAAGCGCTCCAGCGGAGTCTTGCCCCGGACTTGGGTCAGGGCATTGGGACCGAATTCCTCGGCCCGATGCCGGACCTGAAAGGT
>CAYLNA010000260.1:0-3272 GCA_964384665.1 uncultured Desulfovibrionaceae bacterium
CGACTTTCCCGCAGAAAATGAAAAATTTCATGGAGGATGCAATGACTCAGAATGCCTATCGGGACATGTGGGAAACGCTCAATCTGGATCTGGCCGCGCACGACGGCCTGCTGGCCGTGCTCGGCAAATTTTACGGGGACATCTACATGAGCCAGCAAGGCCGGCTCAAGGGCATGGAATATCTCGATTTCGTCCTGTCCGAGGTGCACGGCCTGCGCATCAAGGAACTGATGGACGCCAAGGCTCAGGGGCGCAAGATCATCGGCACTTTCTGCGTCTTCGTGCCCGAGGAACTGGCCCTGGCCGTGGACGCCGTCCAGGTCGGCCTGTGCGCCGGCGCGGACGCGGGCCGCGAGGCGGCCGAGACTCTGGTGCCGCGCAACACCTGCGCCCTGATCAAGTCCTTCATCGGCTTCAAGCTGGCCCGGCTCTGCCCCTACACCGAATCCTGCGATCTGATCGTCGGCGAGACAACCTGCGACGGCAAGAAAAAGGCCTACGAGGCCTTCGCCGAGCACGCGCCCATGTACGTCATGGAAGTGCCCCAGACCAAATCCGACGCCGCCCGCGCCCTGTGGAAGGCCGAGATCCTGCGCTACATGGCCCGTTTGGAGGAATTGACCGGCACGAAGATCACGGCCGAAAAATTGGCCGAGGCCATCAAGACCGTCAACGCCCGCCGCCGCGCCCTGCAACGCCTGAACCGCCTGCGCGCGGCCGTGCCCGCGCCCATTTCCGGGCGCGATGTGCTGCTCATCAATCAGGTCAGTTTCTACGACGACCCGGTCCGCTTCACGGCGTCCATCAACACCCTGTGCGACCAGCTCGAAGAGCGGATCAAGGCCGGGGACGGCGTGGCTCCCGCGGACGCCCCCCGGCTCATGCTTTCCGGCTGTCCCATGGCCGTGCCCAACTGGAAGCTGCCCTATATCATCGAGAGTTCCGGCGCGGTCATCGTCGGCGAGGAATCCTGCATCGGAACCCGCAACACCCGCGATCTGGTCGATGAATCCGCCCAGACCCTGGACGAGATGCTCGACGCCCTGGTCGACCGCTACCTGCGTATCGACTGCGCCTGTTTCACGCCCAATGAGGAGCGCCTGGACAATATCGAAACCATGGCCCGCGACCTCAAGGCCGACGGCGTCATTCAATACGCGCTCATGTTCTGCCAGCCCTATGCCCACGAGGCCATCAAGGTCGAGAAGCGCCTCGGCGCGGCGGACATCCCGAGCATGGCCCTGGAGACCGACTATTCCATGGAAGATGTGGAGCAGCTCAAGACCCGCGTCGAGGCCTTTCTGGAAACCCTGAAATGATTCTCGGCATCGATATCGGTTCCCGCTCCATCGAGGTGGTGGGCCTGATGCGGGGCGAGGTGGTGGTCAAGCGGCAGGCTCCCACCACCTTCGATCCCGTGGCCCAGGTCCGGCGACTGCTGGGCGGCCTGGAGGCGCGCCGGATCGTGGCCACGGGCTATGGCCGCAAGCTGGTTCAGGACATGGAGCTGGGGCCGCCGGTGGAAACCATCACCGAGATCAAGGCCCACGGCCTGGGCGCGCACCATCACTTTCCCGAGGCCCGGACCGTGCTCGACATCGGCGGCCAGGACACCAAGGCCCTGTCGCTTCTGCCCGGCGGCCGGGTGGCCAAGTTCGAGATGAACGACCGCTGCGCCGCCGGTACGGGCAAGTTTCTGGAATACACGGCCCAGATCTTCCAGATACCCATTCCTGAATTCGGCAAGTACGCCCTGGGCGGCGACAGCCCGCCCATCATCAATTCCATGTGCACGGTTTTCGCCGAGACCGAGGCCACGTCCCTCATGGCCCAAGGCGTGCGGCCGGAAAACATTGCCCTTGGTCTGCATCTGGCCATCGCCCGGCGCACGGTGAACATGCTGCACCGGGTCGGTCTGACCCCGCCGCTTATTTTTGTCGGCGGAGTGGCCCACAACCCGTGCATGCGGAGCCTCTTGGCCGAGCAGACCGGAACCACGCCCGGCCAGACCCTGCTCATCCCGGACGAACCGGATATGACCGGGGCCCTGGGCGCGGCCTTGTGGGGCGAGGTGGAGCGTTCATGACCACCGAAGCGACAACAGTCTCGCAGTACGACGCGGCCTACCTGGAGGCCATCACCGAGCGCGTTTTTCGGGAAACCATGCACTTCAAGGATCAGGGCGGGAAGGTCGTGGCCGTGTATTGCGCCTTTACCCCCAAGGAACTCATCGCGGCGGCCGGGGCGGTTCCCGTTTCCCTCTGCGCCGGTTCGGACCGGCCTATCGCCGCCGCCGAAGAGCATCTGCCGCGCAATCTTTGCCCCCTGATTAAGTCCAGCTACGGATTCGGCCTGACCGACACCTGCCCGTATTTTCACGAATCCGATCATATTCTGGCCGATCTGACCTGTGACGGAAAAAAGAAGATGTTCGAGCTGCTCGCCCGGCTCAAGCCCGTGCATCTGCTCCATCTCCCCCAGGCTGCCGAAGGGGAGGACAGATTGGCGCAATGGCGCGGGGAGTTGGTCAAGGTCCGCGAGCTTTTGCAGGAGGTTTGCGGCAGGCGGATCACCGATGACCGACTGCGGGAGCAGATCGCACTGTACAACGAGATGCGCCGCGTCCTGCAAAGCCTGCATCGGCTGAATGCGGGGGATACACCGCTCGTCTTCGGTCGGGAAGTGGAAACCATTTCCGATCCCGGCGGATTCGAGCTGAATCTTTCGACGCGCCTGGAGGAAATCCGCGCGGCCGTGGATGATGTGCGCCAACGGGCCGGGGACTCCGGATTTCTGTCCGACATGCGGCGCAGGCCGCGCATTCTGCTGACCGGTTGTCCGACCACCAACAAAAAGCTTCTGGATATCATCGAGGACAGCGGCGCCATCGTCGTCGCCGTGGAGAACTGCGGCGGCCTCAAGACCATCGGACGGCTCGTGGACGAGGATGAAGACCCGATGACCGCGCTGGCCAGGAGTTACCTGAGTATCCCCTGTCCGTGCATGACGCCCAACACGACCCGTCTCGACCTTTTGCGCGAGCTGATCCGGGAATTTCGTGTCGAAGGCGTGGTGGAGCTGACATGGCAGGGCTGTCATACCTACAACATCGAGGCTTTTACGGTCCGGGAGTATGTGAGTGGAGAGATGGGCCTGCCCTATCTCCAGATCGAGACCGATTATTCGGAGAGCGACAGGGAACGTCTATGCCTGCGCGTGCAGGCTTTTTTGGAATTGGTGCGTTGAAATCTCAATCATAGAGGGCGTGTTAT
>CAYLNA010000261.1:0-2084 GCA_964384665.1 uncultured Desulfovibrionaceae bacterium
CTCCCAACAAACCGACATCGCCAAGGCCAAAGAAATTGCCACGCAATTGGAGGTATAAATCATGGCCATGAAAACAACTCGTTGGGATTCGGCGAAGTACCTCAAAACCGACGAGGATATTCAACTCTACCTGGAGGCATGTATCGAGGAAGCTGGCGACGATCCTGCTTTTATCGTTCATGCGTTAGGGGTCATTGCGCGCGCAAAAAACATGAGCCAACTGGCGCGAGACACCGGATTGACTCGGGAAGGCTTATACAAGGCCCTTTCTCCGGAAGGAAATCCTACATTTATTACCGTGGCGAAAGTCGCCAAGGCGCTAGGCTTACAAATCACGATACAAAATGCTCATAAAAAGCCTTCTGATCAACAGGCGCCTACCTGTGCGTGAATACGATGTACTTCACCTGCGGTTCTATGCGGACGCCACGGCGCCGCGCGAGGTCGCAACCTGACCTCGCGTGCACACCGGCGGCCCGTCTCTGTTCGACTCCACGCGCGAACAGCGCGCAGAGCCGGATTGACGAATCCGTACGCAATAACGTACGCATCTGCACTATACGGAGGCGTCCATGACCATGCTCAATGCGACCGAAGCCAGGGCCAAGCTGTACAGCCTGATCGACGAAGCCGCGACGACCCACCAACCGATTGTCATCAAAGGAAAACGTTCCAACGCCGTCCTTCTGTCGGAAGAGGACTGGAATGCCATCAATGAAACGCTGTATCTCGTCTCTATACCAGGAATGCGAGAGTCCATCATGGAGGGCATGGCGACGAACGTGGATGAATGCGGCGCGGATCTGGATTGGTGATGTGGGAACTGCGATACACCGGCCATGCCAAGCAGGACGCAAAAAAACTCGCTTCGTCTGGACTGAAGAGCAAGGCCCAGGAACTCTTGGAAGTCATCCGTCACAATCCCTACCAAAACCCTCCGCCCTATGAAAAACTGGTCGGCGATCTCGCTGGCGCATACTCAAGGCGGATCAACATCCAGCATCGCCTCGTCTATCAAGTGCTGGAAGAGCAACACATCATCAAAATCCTGCGCATGTGGACGCATTACGCGTGACGCTTCGGAAAAGAAAAAACGACACCCCCATGCATACTTCCCCCCAAGTTTATTTCATCGGCGCGGGTCCGGGTGATCCGGGCCTGATTACCGTGCGCGGCCGGGAGCTGATTGAGCAAGCCGATCTGGTCCTCTATGCGGGCTCCCTGGTGCCGCGCGAGGTGGTGGCCTGCGCCAGATCCGAGGCCCGGGTCGTTGATTCGGCCCGCATGAATCTGGACGAAACCCACGCCCTGATGCGCGACACGGTCCGCTCCGGCGGTCTGGTGGCCCGAGTGCACACCGGGGACCCGTCTTTGTTCGGGTCCATGCGCGAGCAGATGGCCCTGCTGGACCGCGACGGCATCGCCCATGCCGTCGTGCCCGGCGTCACCGCCGCCTTTGCCACGGCCGCCCGGGCCAAGGTATCCTTCACCGTACCCGAGGCCACCCAGACCCTGGTCATCACCCGTCTGGCCGGACGCACGCCCGTGCCCGAGGGCGAGCGTCTGCGCGAGCTGGCCCGACACGGATCGTCCGTGGCCGTCTATCTCTCGGCGGACAAGGCGGCCGAACTGGTCCGCGAACTGCGCGCGGCCGGGCTGCCCGAGAACACGGTCATCGTCGTCGGACACAAGGTCGGGCATCCCGAGGAACAGGTGTTGCGAGCGACCCTGGCCGACCTGGAAGACACGGTCCGCGTCCATGGTTTTTCCCGCCAGACCATGTTTCTGGTCCTGCCCGGCGAAACCGCGCCCGTGATCCCGTCGAAGCTGTATGCCGCCGCCTTTGGCCATGGTTTCCGGGCGGCCCGACGTCCGCCGACCTGGCCGCGTTTGGCCGTGTACGCCATGACCAGCCAGGGCCTGGATCTGGCTCGGCGCATCGCGGACCGGGAAGCCGCCGACATTTTCGCGCCCGAGCGCCTGAGCGCGCCGGACGTCCGACCCTTTACCCGCTTGGCGGATCTGGCCCGCGAGACATGGAGCGCCTATCATGGCCATGTCTTCATCGCGGCCACGGGCATCGT
>CAYLNA010000261.1:2184-3255 GCA_964384665.1 uncultured Desulfovibrionaceae bacterium
CCGCATCAAGGACGTCAACGCCTGCCTGGCCGAGGGCCAGCCGGTGCGCGTCTTCGATCCGGACAACCGCCTGGACACGCGGGACAATCCGGCCTTCATCACCGTGGTCGAGGCCAGCCAGGCCCAGGTCGTGGTCAGCTGGAACGCCGAGCCCGACACGGCCCTGGTCCTGCATCCGCCCTGCCTCGTGGCCGGAATCGGCTGCCGCCGGGGCGTGACCACGGACGAAATTCTGCACGCCCTGGACCACGTGTTCGCGACGCACGGCCTGGCCCCGGCCAGTCTGACCGCCCTGGCCAGCGTGGACATCAAGGCCGACGAAGCCGGACTGCTCGAAGCGGCCCAGGCCCTGAACCTGCCCCTGACCTTTCTGGACCGGGCCGAACTGGCCCATGTGGACGTCCCCAACCCCTCCGCCACGGTGCGGGAAAAAATAGGAGTGGACAGCGTATGCGAAGCAGCAGCCCTGACCAAGGCCCGCAGCACCCGGCTGATCGTGGCCAAGACCATTGTCGGCCCGGTCACGGTGGCCGTGGCCCTGGCCGACTGAGCGTTGTCGGCCTGGGTCCGGGCAGCGCCGACCTGCTCGCGCCCCAGGCCCTGGCCGCATTGAGCCAAGCTCAGGCCGTGGTCGGCTATACGCGCTATCTGGATCTGGTGGACCCGGCGCTGCTGGCCGAAAAAACCGTTTTCGGCAGCGGCATGCAAAAGGAGCTGGACCGCGCGGCCAAGGCCGTGGAGTTCGCCCTAGATGGGCTGGATACGGTGGTGGTGTCGTCGGGCGACAGCGGCATTTATGGCATGGCCGGGTTGGTCCTGGAATATCTGGAGCGCCACGGGCTGCTTGATCGTATTGAACTGGACGTGGTCCCCGGCATCCCGGCCCTGTGCGCGGCGGCGTCCCTTTTGGGCGCGCCCCTCATGCACGATTTTGCCTCCATCTCCCTGTCCGACCTGATGACCCCGCTGCCCCTGATCATGAAGCGGGTCCGGGCCGCCGTGGAGGCCGATTTCGTCCTCGTTCTCTACAATCCCAAATCCCGCAGACGCGCGTCCTATCTGGCCGAGGCC
>CAYLNA010000262.1:0-3255 GCA_964384665.1 uncultured Desulfovibrionaceae bacterium
CATTTTTTCATGAAAAAATCCCTGCGCCCCCTGGGCACCGTTCTTATCCTCTGTCTGACCGGCGGAGCCATCTGGCTGTTGATCCGCGAAATCGCCAAATACAAACTCGCCGACATCCAGGCCAGTCTGGTCCAGATTCCCCTGCCCAGTCTGGCGGCCTCCATCGGGCTCATGATCGTCAATTATCTGATCCTGGTCGGATACGACGGCCTGGCTCTGCGGGCCATCCGCAAGCCCCTGCCCTTGAGCCGGACCATGCTCGTCTCGTTCGTGGGTTGCGTGATCAGCTTCAATTTCGGGGCGTTGCTTGGCGGCGGCTCGGCCCGCTTTCGCTTTTATTCCCTGTGGGGTTTTTCCCTGGCCGACATCCTGAGACTAGTGACCATGCTGGCCCTGACCTTTTGGATCGGCGCCTTCGGGCTGGCCGGCATCGTCTTTCTGGTCGAGCCCGTGCCCTTGCCCGAATTTTTCCGCATTCCCCAGGAAAGCCTGCATGTTCTGGCTGTTCTTCTTCTGCTCGGCGCTCTCGGCTATCTGGCCATGTGCGTTTTTTGGCGCAAGCCCCTGACCCTGAAGGGCGAGGCTTTCACCCTGCCCACGCCCAAAATCGCCGTGGCCCAGATTCTGGTGGCCTGGGCCGACCTGGTGGTGGCCGCGAGCTGTTTGTTCGTGCTCATGCCCGCCGATTTGGGCGTGGACTTCATCCAGTTCCTGAGCCTCTATCTTCTGGCCATGGTCGCCGTCGTGATCAGCCACGTTCCGGGCGGCACCGGGCTCTTCGAACTGATCATCCTCGGCGCTTCCCAAACCACCCAGCCCCAGGCCGTCATCGCGGCCCTGATGTGCTTCCGGGTCATCTATTATTTCCTGCCCCTGCTGGTCGTGGCGGCCATCATCGTGGTCCACGAAATCCGGCTCAGATCGTCGGTTCGACTCTGAGAAGGCGCGTGTCCGCAAAAAGAAAGGCCGGGGTCGCCGGCCTTTCGCGTCAGTTGTCCGTGAACATCTTCCTGGGGTCGAAGCCCATGATGAAAGCTCCCCAGTGCTTGCCGTCCACGTGGATCGGCATGGAGAGGTCGTTCAGGATCTCGCCGGTGTCGCGCATGTAGGTCTGCATCAGCAAGGGCTCGGTGTGGGAGCAGCGGCGCTGTTCGGTGCGGTTGTTGAGGTAGATGCGCTGATGGCGGCTGTGTAGCAGGTCGCGGGCCGGGTCTCCGGTCATGGGCTGGGACACCGCGCCGTGGTGGATGGGCAGGTAGCCTTTGCGGTCGATGGCCAGACAGTAGATGACGCCGGGAATCCGCTTTGCGGCCTCGTCGACCACGGCTTGCATCTCCTTGGCGAAGGGGTCGCTGAATGCGGTGAGGTATTTTTGCGGATTGGTGTTGGGAACGGGCTTGTGCTGGGCGTCGAAAACGTTGATCCCGCGATCCTTCATGGCCTGGATGCGGGATTGATAGTCGTCGCGGATCTGCTTGGCCGTGGCGATGACGGCGTCGAACTTGCCCTCGCCGGTCTTGAAGCGGGCCACCAGTTCGAGCATCTGTTCCGTGACTCCGTTCAGGGCGTCCACCGATGTCGCCGAGGCATTCATGTCCGCCGCGATTTCCTGGCTCAGGGCGTTGATGTCGTTGACCTTCCGCACGACGTCGCTGTTGTTGGTGGAGAGTTCCTCGATGGCGGCGGCGATCTTGATGAGCTGCTCGTTGGCCGTGTCGAAGTCGCCGATCATGTTCTGAAAATTCGCCGTGGCCGCGGTGACGACCCGGTCCGTGTCCCGCGCATAGTCCAGTATCTGGGCCGTCTCGGTCTGGGTGCGTTTCACGATTTCGATCATGGCCTCGATATTGTTGGAAATTTCCTCGGTTGCCGGCTTGATCCGGCGCGACAGTTCCCGAACCTCCTCGGCCACCACGGCGAAGCCCTTGCCATGCTCGCCGGCCCGGGCCGCCTCGATGGTGGCGTTCAGGGACAGGAGGTTGGTCTGCTCCGAAATGCCGTTGATGATGGTCACGATGCTCAGAATGTTGGCCGAACTCTTGCCCAGGTCGTCGACGGTGCCGCGGAAGGATTCGACGATGGTGTTGATTCTGTGGATTTTGTCCGTGACGTCCTGCAATTCGGCGTGGGAATGGTGGGCCGTGTTCAGGTTGCTGGTGGTTTTTTCGGACACGTACTGGGTGTTCCGGGCGATCTCGGTGATGGCCAGGTTGGCCTCGTTGCTGGCCATGGCCACCTCCTCGGAGATATCGCCCTGCCTGGATGTCTTGGCGCGGGTATCGAGCACGGATTTGGCCATGCGGGTGCTGTCCAGGGCGATGTCGACGCCCATTCGCCGGATGCGCGCGACCAGATTCCGCACGTTGCCCAGGAAAGCGTTGTAGCAGGTGGTGATCTGGCGCAGGTCCGGATTGTCCACGTCCTGCATGGTGCAGGACAGATCGGCTTCCTGGCCTTGCAGGTTCTGGAACACGGCGCTGATTTCGGATACGCAGTGCTTCGCCGCGCGCCGCGCTATCCGCACGCCCAGGACGCCGAAAACCCAGGCCAAGGCCATGAGGGCGGCGAGGGCGATGCGGCTGCCCAGCCCCAGGGCGTCCCAGGCGAGCAGAAGGGCCAGGCCGACGCCGAGGGTGGTGAAGGCCGCGAAGCCAGCGATGGTCGCGGCGATTACGCTTTGCGGCGTGGAAAGCAATCCCTTGGCGGATGTGGGGGAAGAATCGTTCGCGTGCATTGAAACCCCATGGGCGCGGGTTGGATGGTTGATGAGCCCGTCGATGGTCACGACGCGCTTGGGGAGGAAACGATGCGCGGCGCGTTTTTCCGTGAAGTTCACGGGATGGAGCGCCATGCGTGCGCGTTTCTTATCGAGCGTTCGGGACGTTGGCTATGCCCATGTTCGCGGGAATTTCCGGAAGAGCGAAGGGCGTGGCGGCGCGGAGCGCAAAAAGGCCGATGTGGAAGTTGTCACATCGGCCTTTTTGCGCGCAGTGGCAATGCGGCGGGGGATCTTTTAGCGGGAGTATTCGTAGCGCTTGGTGACCCGGTCCGAGAGCTGGGCGCGGGTGAAGCCGTCCTGTTTGTATTTGGCGAAGCGTTCCTCGGCTTCCTGGCTGCACTGGTCGCAGCCCTGAACCGGAACATAGAGCCCCAGGGATTTGGGGGCGCGGTTGCTTTCGGTTTCGACGATGATCAGGCCCGGGCAGTGCGGGCAGTCCTTGAGCCGCTCGACCTGGGTTTCGGTGATGTCATCCG
>CAYLNA010000263.1:0-3254 GCA_964384665.1 uncultured Desulfovibrionaceae bacterium
ATCTGCCGGGAGCCTTTGTCAGCGAGGAGGTCACGGCCCATTTTCCCGAGGACAAGTGCAAGGTCCATGTCCTGGTGTATGACATCACCGAGGCTCAGCACCG
The DNA here is from genome assembly GCA_964384665.1 of uncultured Desulfovibrionaceae bacterium. GTDB lineage: Bacteria > Desulfobacterota > Desulfovibrionia > Desulfovibrionales > Desulfomicrobiaceae > Desulfomicrobium. The sequence goes on from CAYLNA010000263.1 coordinate 104, forward strand.
CGAAATTCAGCGCGCGCGGGAAAACATTTATGATTTGGCGGCCCTGTTGCGCCGGGAAAAGCTGGTCCACATCCTGGCCCACCCCCTGTTCGCCGTGAACGAGCGGCTGCGGGTCGAGCATTTCGAGAAATGCCTGCTGCTGTTCGACTTGTTCGAGGTCAACGGATGTCGGGACGAGATGCAAAACCGGGTCGTGGTGGATATCGTGCGTGGTCTGGACGGGGCGGTCATGGAGCGTCTGGCCCATCGTCATGGGCTGGAGCCGCATGGGCCCGAGCCGTGGAAAAAGGGATTGAGCGGCGGGTCCGACGATCATTCCGGTCTGAATATCGCCAGCGTGCACACCCTGGCCCCGGGCCGGACCGCGCGGGAATTTCTGGCCAACGTCGCCGCGCGGGCCGCCCAGCCAGCGGGGCGGGCGGCCACGGCTCACGCCCTGGCCCGCAACCTCTATTCCATCGCCTATCAGTTCTATCGGACGCGGTCGGACCTGGGCCAGGCCGCGTCCAAAATGGTCTGCCTTCGGTTCGCGGACCGCATGCTCGGCCGCGTCGAGACGCGCGAGGACGGACTTTTCGCCCGCCTGCATGCGGCCTTCGGCAAGCGCAAGAGTTCCGCCTACCTGCGCCTGTCCGACGCCGACGGCATCAAGACCCTGTTGCTCAAGGAGGCCACGCGCATCATCGAGGCCGATCCCGCCTTCGCGGCCCTGGCCCGGGGCGGGCAGGACGCGGATCTGGATCGGGAATGGTTCCGCTTCGTCGGTCAGGCCTCGGACCAGCTCTTCGCCGCGTTTCTCGATCGTCTGCTGCGCAGTGCCGTGGGCGCGGACCTTTTCGATATTTTTCGCACCATCGGCATGGGCGGATCGCTCTATGCGTTGCTGGCCCCGTATTTTGTATCTTTTGGCTTGTTCGCGCGGGAGCGGGCGTTCAGCCGCGAATGCGGGCGGGCCTTTGGCCGATCCGGAGCCGAATCGCTGCGGCTGGCTCATTTCACGGACACCTTCGATGACATCAACGGCGTGTCCTGGACCATCCGGCAACAGTTGGAGCAGGCTCGGATTCACGGCAAGCAGATGACGGTCATCACCTGCGGCCAGGGCGAGGACGGTCCGGGCCTGCGCAGCTTCACCCCTGTCGGGGTCTTCGCCATGCCCGAGTATCCGGGACAGTCCCTTTTTTATCCGCCGTTTTTGCGCATGCTCGAATACAGCCTGGACCTGGATCCGGAGCTGATCCTGGCCGCCACGCCCGGTCCGGTCGGCTTGGCGGCCCTGGCCATCAGCCGGATTCTGCGGATTCCCATCCATGGCACCTACCACACCGCCTTCCCGCGCTATGTCGGTTCCCTGACCGGCGATTCCGGTCTGGAGGATTTGACCCGCTCCTACATGACTTGGTTCTACAAGCAGATGGACGTGGTCTACGCCCCTTCCCAGGCCATCGCCGAGGAACTGGCGGGCTTGGGCGTGGAGCGGCGGGCCATTCGGATCTATCCGCGCGGCGTGGACACGGTCCATTTCGATCCGGCTAAGCGGAACGGGTTTTATGGACAGTGGCCGGAGCGCGACGCGATCAAGCTGCTCTACGTGGGGCGGGTTTCACGCGAGAAGGACCTGGATGTCCTGGCGCGCGCCTTCGCGCTGGTCGCGGCCAGCTGTCCTGCCGCGCGGTTGGCGGTGGTCGGGGATGGGCCGTACCGGGCCGAGATGGAACGGGAATTGGCGGGGCTGCCGGTTCTGTTCAGCGGCGTGTTGCGGGGCGAGGCCTTGGCCCAGGCCTATGCCTCGGCCGATGTCTTTGTCTTTCCCTCGACCACGGACACGTTCGGCAACGTGGTCCTGGAGGCCCAGGCCTCGGGCCTGCCGATTATCGTCACGGACCAGGGCGGACCGTGCGAGAACATCACGCCGGGAGAGACCGGCGTGGTGGTTCCGGGTCGGGATCACCATGCCCTGGCCCAGGCCGTGCTCGCCTTGTGCCGGGACCCAGACCGGATGCGGGCGATGGGCCGGGAGGCCAGACGATACGCCGAGGAGCGCGGTTTTGGGGGCGCGTTCCTGCGGACGTGGCGGATGTTCGAGGATGCCGTTGTCTCGGCGGCCTGAGGGGGATGTCTATTGCCGGGGCGGGGCGGGGTCGTCGAAGCTGTCCTGCTCGCGGGTGTCGGCGTCGCGGATGGTGGTGACGATGCGTTGCAATTGCTCGGCGTTGATCAGGTTCTGGGTATGGAGCCAGTGGAACTTGCGGATTTCATCCTCGGGGTCGTTGGCGAAATTGATGTTGCCGTACCAATCGAGGAGCTGTTTTTTGCGGCGTTCGCGGATTTCCGTCATGATCAGGTCGTGATGCTTGTCGTGGAAAATGGCGACCTCGCCGTCGTCGGAGGTCAGGTAAGTGATGGTCGAGCGGCTGGCCGCGTGCGCGAGCAGGCAGAGGGGGCCAGGGACGAGAAAGACGAGTCCGGTCCAATCGTTGCGCAGGAGGGCGTGGCCCGCCTGCGCCAAGCCCCAGGCGAGTAGGAGAATCGAGCCGGTGAAGAGGCCGCCATTGCGTTCCGTGACCACGCGCGGGTCCATGCCGATGGAGCCGTAGGGGAGATGCACGCTGTGCGCGCCGTGGCTGTCGCTGCGGGTGTGGGTCAGCTTGTCGGAATCGAAACGGAACGTGGCGCGTCCGCCACGGCTGCGTTGGGTGATGTTCATGCGTTCTCCGTGACCCGCCGGTAGGATCAAAAAAGGGGGCTCGTCAAGGTTTTGGGCGCGGCGGGTTACTTCGGAGAAAGGGGATCGGACCGCGTCGATTGTGGGCGCGAGGAAGGTGCGCAACGAAAAAAGCCGCCCAAAGGGCGGCTTGATGACCTGGTGCCGGGGGACAGAATTGAACTGCCGACACGGGGATTTTCAGTCCCCTGCTCTACCGACTGAGCTACCCCGGCGTGAGGAAATTTGCGTTTAGGGAAAAGCGCTGGCGTTGGCAAGAAGAAATTTCCGAAAATCTTCGTTGGTCCGCTTGCGCTGTTGTCGGGAAAAGAAAAGGCCGCTCATCGCGGCCTTGATCATTCATGGTGCCGGGGGACAGAATTGAACTGCCGACACGGGGATTTTCAGTCCCCTGCTCTACCGACTGAGCTACCCCGGCGTGACGAA
>CAYLNA010000264.1:0-1457 GCA_964384665.1 uncultured Desulfovibrionaceae bacterium
ATGATCTCCCAGGCCTGCTCCGCCGTGCTGACGTACTGGAAGATATTCAGATCCTCGGCGTTGATCGTCCCTTCCTCCACGAATGCCTCGAAATTGATCACCTTCTGCCAGAAGCGCTTCCCAAAGAGCAGCACCGGAATGGGCCGCACCTTGCGGGTCTGAATCAGGGTCAGGGCCTCGAACAGCTCATCCATGGTGCCGAACCCGCCGGGAAAGGCGACCAGGGCCTTGGCCCGCATCAACAGGTGCATCTTGCGGATGGCGAAGTAGTGGAACTGAAAGCTCAATTCCGGGGTGATGTACGGGTTGGGCTCCTGCTCGAAGGGCAGGACGATGTTCATGCCGATGCTCTTGGCCCCGACATCGTGCGCGCCCTGGTTGGCCGCGCCCATGACCCCGAATCCGCCGCCGGTCATGACCACGTGCTTGCAGGTGTCGGTGTTCTCGGAGATCAGCCGGCCGAGCTTGCGGGCCTCGGTATAGTAACGGCTGTTGGTCATGGCCGTGCGCGCCCGGACCAGCTCCTGCTGCAAGACCAGATCGTCCGGATTCTTCTTCAGCGCCTCCAGCACCTTTTCCAAGCGCACATTGGCCGCCTCGGGATCCAGAAGACGGGCGCTGCCATAGATGACCACGGTCGACTCGATCTGCTGTTCCTGCAGGATGAGTTCCGGCTTCAAGAGTTCGAGCTGCAAGCGGACCGGACGCAGCTCCTCGCGCAGCAGAAAATCCTGATCCTGAAAGGCCAGACGATAGGACGGCGAGGTGCACTGCTCCGAGCCGACGTGCTTCTGGGCGGCCTTGGCGTCCTCGTTGGCCGAGGGAAAAACGCCAAAACGGCGAGTAGGCTTGGAACTCATGCCTCGCCCCTGGCCACGGCCACGCATTTCACCTCGACCACCCCGCCCAAAGGCAGACCCGCGACCTGGACCGCGGCCCGGGCCGGCTTGTGCCCGGCCATGAAGGCGTCATAGATGGCGTTGAAGCTCTTGAAATTGGCCAGATCCGTCATGAACACATCGACGCTGACAATGTCGGTGACGGCGCATCCGGCGGCGGTCAGGATCGCGCTGACATTGGCCAGGGCCTGCCGGGCCTGGGAATCGAAATCCTCGCCGGCGAACTGGCCCGCGCCCGGAACCAGTCCGAGCTGGCCGCTGACGTACAGGACGCCGCCCGCGCGCACGGCCTGGGAATAGGGACCCACGGCGGCCGGAGCCTGATCCGTGGCGATGCATGTAATTTTCGTCATTCTTCCTCCCGAACGAAAAGCGGCCCTGACGGGCCGCATGATGTCAAACGAAAGACCGGGCCTAGTCCTCGATCTTCCCCAACCAATCCAACGCCGCCGCGACCGTAGGAAAACCGATGGTGGCGGTCAAGACGATGACCGCGTGCCGGACTTCCTCCATGCTCGCCCCGGCCTGAACGGCCCGCCGGGCGTGGCTGCGCACCGC
>CAYLNA010000264.1:1557-3246 GCA_964384665.1 uncultured Desulfovibrionaceae bacterium
CCCTCGCCCCCACCCCCGAAGCCCTGATGCGCTCCCGCTTTTCCGCCTTCGCGCGGGGAGAGCTGGACTATCTGCGCTCGACCATGGTTCCGGAACACCAGGATGAATTCCATCCCGAGGACGTCCGCGGCTGGAACGCGGACACGCAGTGGCTGGATCTGATCATCCACGACACGGCCACGGACGGCGACGCGGGCGCGGTCCGCTTTTCGGCCACCTTCCGACACAAGAACGCGACCCAGACCCTGACCGAGCACAGCCGCTTCGAACGCCGGGACGGACGCTGGTACTATCTGGACGGGGAGCACAAAACCGAGACCGTGCGCCGCGAAACGCCCAAGGTCGGACGCAACGATCCCTGCCCGTGCGGCAGCGGCAAGAAATTCAAAAAATGCTGCGGCTGAAACCATGACCGCCATTCTTTCCATCCTCGTCGTCTTCGCCGTCATGCTGGCCGGCATCCGTCTCAAGCTGGGCCTGGGCTGGTCCATCCTGACCGGCAGCTTTCTACTGGCCCTGCTCTTCGATCTCTCGCCCCTGGGCTGGCTCAAAACCATCCCGGCCGCCCTGCTGACCGAGGAAGCCGTCGTCCTCTGCGCCATCATCGCCGTCATCCTGGCCTTCAGTTCCCTGTATTCGGCCTCGGGCCAGTCCGAGGCCTTCATGCGCGCCATCCGGGGTCAGGTCCGCTCCCGCTCCCTGCTGCTGGTCTTTTTCCCGGCCCTGATCGGACTTTTGCCCATGCCCGGCGGGGCCATTTTTTCCGCGCCCATGGTCGAATCGGCGGCCAGGGAGCTGGACGTCCATCCCGCTGATCAGACCCTGATCAACTACTGGTTCCGGCACATCTGGGAACTGACCTGGCCCCTGTATCCGGGCGTCATTCTGACCTCGTCCCTGGCCGCCATGCCGGTGACGAGCATCGTCGGCATCATGTGGCCCGGCCCGTTCGTCTGCGTGGCCCTGGGCTGGGCGCTCATCCTGCGCCCGGCCCTCAAAAACGCGCCCACCCTGCCGGCCGTCACACCCGGCGAGCGGAACGCGCGGGACTGGATCGGCGGCGTTCCCCTGGCCACGGCCATCATCGGTTCCATCCTCGGGGAATGGATCTGCGCCAAGCTCTGGCCCGCACAGCCCATGGAATACGGGATTGTCGCGGCCCTGATCCTGGCCTCCGGCGTCAGCCTGCTCCTGGCCCGGGCCCGCTGGGCCGAGATCGCGCGCGAGGCGGGCAAGGACAACACCATGGCCCTTTTGGGCGTGGTCGCGGCCATCTTCATCTTCAAGGAAGTCCTGCACCAGGGCCACGTGGTCGACGCCCTGGCCCGGACCCTGGGCGGCGGCAGCGCGATCTATGTCATGGCCATCGTCCTGCCCTTTCTGGTCGGCTTCGTGTCCGGCATCACCATGGCCTTTGTCGGCGCGACCTTTCCCCTGCTCTTCGGGCTGCTCCACTCCACGGGCCAGAGCCATCTCGTCCCGGCGGTGCTCAGTCTGGGCCTGTACTCCGGCTTCGCCGGCATCATGTCCTCGCCTATGCACATCTGCTACCTGATGACCTGCAACTATTTTCACCAGGACCCCGGCAAGCTGCTGCCGCGCATCCTGGTTCCGGGCCTGCTGCTCATTCCGGCCGGCCTGATCTGCTTTCTCGTCCTGAACTGATTATTCCGGGCAGGCCGCGTCCGC
>CAYLNA010000265.1:0-1835 GCA_964384665.1 uncultured Desulfovibrionaceae bacterium
GGGCAGTGCGGGCAGTCCTTGAGCCGCTCGACCTGGGTTTCGGTGATGTCATCCGTGTCATAATAGATGTCGCGGCGACGCACGAAATAGCCGTTCTCGCGCTTGGAATCCGATGGGCGCGGGTTGAAATAGACATCGGGCAGCTGGTCGCACAGGGCCGAGAGGTAATCCATGGTCGATTTTTGTTCGCGCAGCTTTTCCCGGTCCAGGTCCGGCTCCTGGACGCTGGAGAAATCCACCCCGGCCAGGGCCAGACTGATGCCCAGATTGACGTAGGGCAGGGCGCCCTTGATGGCGTATCCGCCTTCGAGCACGGCGATGTCCGGCTTGAGCATGGCCGTCATCTTGGCATAGCCCTGGGCCGTGAAATTCATGTTGGTGATGGGGTCCGAGAAGTGGTTGTCCTGGCCGGCGGAGTTGATGACCAGATCGGGTTTGAAATGATCCAGGATGGGCATGACGATGCGCTCCATGGTCATCAGGTAGCCGTCGTCGGAGGTGCGCGGCGGCATGGGCACGTTGATGGTCCGGCCCAGGGCCTTGGGGCCGCCGCATTCGGACGGAAAGCCCGTGCCCGGATACAGGGTGCGGCCGTCCTGATGCAGGGAGATGAAGAGCACATCCGGGTCGTGCCAATAGATGTCCTGGGTGCCGTCGCCGTGGTGGCAGTCCGTGTCGACCACGGCCACGCGCAGGTTGCCGTAGTGCTCGCGGATCCATTCGATCATGAGCGCTTCGATGTTGATGGTGCAGAAGCCCCGGCTGCCGTGGACCGCGCGCATGGCGTGGTGTCCGGGAGGGCGGACCACGGCGAAGGCCCGTTCGCGCTCCTTTTCCATGACCAGTTGAGCGGCCCGGATGACCCCGCCGGCGGAAATGAGGTGGGAGTTGGTGCACACCGAGGCCACGTCCGGAAAGCAGAAATGGGTGCGCATGATGTCGGTTTCCGTGGCGATCAGGGGCCGGTATTCGCGGATGCCCTCGATGTCGAAGATGCCTTCTTCCCGGAACTGGTCCTGGGTGTAGAGCAGGCGTTCCTCGCGTTCCGGGTGGGTGGGCGAGATGGCCCAGTCGAAGGCGGGGAAAAAGATGATGCCGAGGCGCGATTGTGCTGTGAGCATGGTCTCTCCGGGCTAGGATTCCAGGGTGGTGATGACGCCGGGCCGCATCTGGCAGCGGACGCGGATGTTGCGGCCGATGGTGTAGTTGCCGTCGACCATGTTGAAGGCATCGGCCTGGATGACCTGGATGTCGCCATCCTCGGCCGGGATGCCCTGCCGGTCCAGCTCGGTCCGCAGCATGGTGGTGGCGTCGTGCACGGCTTCGTCCAGGGTGTAGGTCCGTTTGACGGCCTTGTGGATGCCGAGGCCGGGCACGGTGAAACTGCCGCGCGAGGTGTCCACGGTCAGGACCAGGGACTGGGTCGGCCGGGTCAGGCAGGCCCCGATGGCGTTGGCGACCGCGCTGTGTTCGGGCGCGACCACGGGCAGGCCGAATTCCGCTTCCAGGATGGGGGCCATGGCCTGAGCCGGGCCGCCGATGACCAGGATGCGCTTGGGCCGGACCGTGCGGTCTTCCAGGATTTCCTGAATGGTGTAGACCGGGCGGGCGTTGATGGCCGCCAGGAAGGCCGTGATTTTTTTCTTGAGGGTGCTTATGGCCACGGCCACGGCTTGTTCCGCGCATTCCCGGGCCGACATGCCCTGGGCCATGGCCACTTCCTTGATGCCCTTGGCCGAGCGTTCGCGGTCGCCGAAGGCGGCGTGGCCAAGCACGTTCATGGCGTCCATCAGGGCCGGGGCCGGGCCGCCGGCGGCCATGCACGGGCCGTGGCG
>CAYLNA010000265.1:1935-3243 GCA_964384665.1 uncultured Desulfovibrionaceae bacterium
TAGGCGGTGTTGATGCGCCGTCCGAAATTGAGAGATTCCGAGACCCGGTGCCCCTGGGTGATGAAGTCGGCCTGGGGGGCCAGGACCTCGGCCATGGCGGTCTCCTGCTCCGGATTGCGGGTGCAGAACTTGCCGACCACGCCGTAAACCCGGATTCCTTCCTCCCGGCATTTGGCGGCCAGGGGCTTGATCTGGTCGACCCTGGCCTTGGCCGTGACCGTTCCCCGGTGGTCCACGCAGCCCGACAGGACATGGTACTGGCTGCCCACGGCGTAGGCCTGGGGATTGATGCCTGGGCCCGGAATGACGAACATGCCGACCTTTTCCGTGTGGCCGGTGACGATGGAGTTGGTGGACAGGGTGGTGCTCAGGTTGATGGTGCGGATGTCCGCGCCCTGGCAGTCCTTGAGGATGGTGCGCAGGGCCTCGGTGATGGTCGCCAGCAGATTGTCGTGATCCGTGGGAACCTTGGCCATGGCCAACAGGTGGCCGTCCCGGATGCACACGCCGTCCGTGTGGGTTCCTCCGACATCGATACCGATAAGCATAGGGCCGATCCTTGCGGTGAGAGGTTGGGGCCGCCGCGCCTTCCGGAAGCGGGGATTTCGGGCTTGTGTTTTCAAGCGCCCTGCATCACCCGTGGGCGGTGCGTGAAGACGAATTTTTCGATTACGCCGATATTTACCGGACTCAAGGCGAAGCGCAAGCACAATTCCGTAAACGGAGGGAAATCATGGATAAAGAGCTGATCGGCGGCTTTTTGGAGCACATTCGGGAGGCGGGCGTCATTGTCCGCCGGCAGTGGGGGGAGGCCAAGCACATTGTTTTCAAGGGCAGCATCGACCTTGTGACCCAGACCGATCTGGCCGTGGAGGCCCATCTGCGCGAGGTCCTGCCTCGACTTCTGCCCGGATCGACGGTGCTGGCCGAGGAGTCCCACACAACCCTCGAACCGGGCGACCTGACCTGGATCATCGATCCCATCGACGGCACGACCAACTACGCCCATGGCTTGCCCGTGGTCGCCGTGTCCGTGGGGCTGTGGAAGGACGGGCGCGTGGTGTTGGGCGCCGTGTATCTGCCCGTGCTGGAGGAGCTGTTCTGGGCCGCGCGCGGGCAGGGCGCATTTCTGAATGGCGCGCGCATCGGGGTCAGCGTTGAGGCCGATCTGCAAAAATCCCTCCTCGCCACGGGCTTTCCCTATGGTTTTCACGAGGAGGTGGAGGTGATCTGCGAGCGTTTCAAGCGCGTCCTGCTGGCCTCCCAGGGCGTGCGCCGTCTGGGTTCGGCGGCCACGGACCTGGCCTA
>CAYLNA010000266.1:0-3243 GCA_964384665.1 uncultured Desulfovibrionaceae bacterium
AAGCCCACCACAACTACCATGTCGCCGGGACCATCGGCATCCGCTACGGCCTGCAAGGATTCATCCCCAAATACAAGCACGAAATCTGGAATCTGACCCCGGAAAGCGTCGGCAATATTCATGAATTCGGGGGGACCATTTTGTCGTCCTCGCGCGGACCGCAGCCGCCCGAGGAAATCGTGGACGCCCTGGAGCGCATGAACATCTCGATCCTGTTCATGATCGGCGGCGACGGGACCATGAAGGCGGCCAACAGCGTCACACAGGAAGTGATCAAACGCGGCCTCAAGATCGCCGTGGTCGGCATCCCCAAGACCATCGACAATGACATCAACTTCGTGACGCGGTCCTTTGGCTTCGACTCGGCCGTGGAAAAGGCGACCGAGGCCATCCGTTGCGCCCATATCGAGGCCCTGGGCGCGCCCGGCGGCATCGGCATGGTCAAGCTCATGGGCCGGGAATCAGGATTCATCGCGGCCCAGGCCAGCATCGCCCTAAAGGAGGTCAATTTCGTGCTGGTCCCGGAAGCGGCCTTTGACCTGCACGGTCCCGAGGGGCTGCTGACCCGCCTCAAGGACCGACTGGAACGCAGGCAGCACGCGGTCATCGTTGTCGCCGAGGGCGCGGGTCAGGATCTGTGCCGCGTGGACAACCTGCACGACGCTTCGGGCAACCCGATCCTGGGCGACATCTGCGAGGTGCTGCGCACGGAAATCAAGAAATACTTCGACTCCATCGACTTTCCCTACACCCTCAAATACATCGACCCCAGCTACATCATCCGCTCGATTCCGGCCAATTCCAATGACCGCATCTATTGCGGATTCCTGGGCCAGCACGCGGTTCACGCCGCCATGACCGGCAAGACCGGCATGGTCGTCTCCAAGCTGCAGGACCGCTATCTCTACCTGCCCCTGGATCTGGTCACGGCCAAGCGGCGCAAGCTGAACATCACCTCCAACTACTGGCGTTCGGTGCTTGAATCCACCGGACAGCCCCAATCCATGACCAACTGCGCACAGGACGCATGATTCCATGAAACGCGTACTTCTCCTTCTTTTGATCGCGGTCGTGGCCGGAGCCTTCTGGTTCTGGCGCAACCAGGACCGCTTTTTCCCCAAGCCCGTGGCCCAGGAGGTGGCGCCGCAACGGTGGCAGGTTTCCGGCGTGACCACGTCCAACGCGACGGACGCGACCAACGCCACCTCCTTGGCGCTCAACGCAACGAACGCGACCAACGCCACGCTGGACGAAAACGCCACCGCCAACGCGACCGTGGCCGAGGACAGCATCGTCGGGCACGGATTCGTGAAGGATCTGGGTCGGTACATGGTTTCGGTCTACCATCCGGCCCAGACCAAGCGAAATCCCTCGGACCAGGCTCGCTTCGACCTCAACCTGAAGAGCCTGAACATCCGCTATGGCGTGGACTTCCCCGGCCTGTACGTGAACCCCACGGACACGCTCAAGTCCCGCAAAACCGTTTTTAACCACGTCTTCACGCCCTCGGTGCTGGAATTTCTCCACACGGTCTACACGCCGCTGTTCCTGGACAACATTGAAAGCGCCCTGCTCGGCTCCCCGCGCGTCCAAACCTCCGGACAGCGGGCGGAGATTTCCGAAACCCAGCGCCGGGAAATGCTGACCATGCTCGCGGCCAAGCTGCGCGCCGTGGGCAAGACCGTCGGCGCCCTGGCCCGGACCGCGAGCGCGCGGGAACTGGTCGGGAAATATCTGGCCGACATGGAAAAGGTGAACGAAGCCCACATCACCTTCTGGAATCTGCAGTCGGAAAACGCCTCGGCCTCGGCCGTGGACGCGGCCGGCATCCAGATCAAGGCCGCCATCCAAACCAGGGAAATGTCCCGGCAGCGTCTCTTGCAGACCATCGTGTCCACCGCCAATCCCCAAGGACTGGACGCTTCGGAGCTGATCTATCTGGCGCAGTGGGTCTATCGGCGCGGACTGGAAAACCCGGATATGCTCGCGCGGGTGGCCACGGCCGGCGATCTGGGCGTGAAAACGGCGGCGGCCCTGGAGGAACGCGCCAGGCAGCCCCGACCCGCGCCGACGGTCGCGAGCGTCAACGCCAGCGAAGAAAATGACGGTTTGGACGCGGAGAACGACACCGAAGGGGAATAATTCAGGACAGGAAGGTTTTTCGCAGCCAGCAGGTCTGCACGACCGTGCCGCCCGCTTCGTGCAGAACGAACTCGATATCGCCCCGGCTCCCGAGCCGGGGCTCGCTTTTTTCGTTGTTCCACAACGTCAGCCACCCCGGCCCCCATTCGGAATAGGGAAAGGCCAGACGGCCGATGCGATACAGGGCCTCGACGCTCCACCCGGCCTGTTCCAGCTCCTGGGCGTGCTCGCGGAACCATTTTTCGGAACGGCCGTGGGCCCTGGTCAAGTCCTTGGTGATAAACGGGTGTTTGAGAAGCTGGGCGCTCTCGTCGAGTGCCGCGAGAAATTCAGACATAATGCCCTTTGCAATAAAATGCTTGTTGGGATGCGTCGCGCGTCGGCGCAAAAAAAACGCGGGATATCCCCCGCGCGCCTGAGTCCAAACAGCGCCCTGGGCTAGAAGCAAACCGGGCGCGTGTACTGGATGCCGATGCCGTACATGGTCCGCTCCCGATCGCCAAGATCCTTGTTCCAGCGGACCCGACCCTGAAAACTGCGATGGGCGTCCAAGCCGGTCCGTTCCGGATAAAAATCCAAAACCTGCACATAGACCATGGACCCGGTCTTGAGCGGAGCCGTGGCGGCCATGCACAACCCGCCCTGCCCACGATCGACGAGGCGGGCGTCGTAATAGTCCTCGCTCCCCACATAACTGTAGCGCACTTTGTTGGAGTGGCGCTCCCTCGCGTATTCTCGCCGATTGATACTCTCAAGCATGATGTCCTCCCCTGGGCGCGAAACACTTCTGATAGGAGATAATACAAGCAGAGAAAAAGAAAAGGGCCGACATCATGCGCCGGGCAGGTCTTCCGGCTCGAAGAGGCGAAACCCGGCCTGGGCCAGACGGGCCGCCAACATGCCTTGGCCGGGAACGAGGCCTCCGGAAAACGCGCCGTCATAAATGTGCGTCACTCCGCAACTGGGGGAGCGGGGCTGCAGGATGGCCGCCCGCGCTCCGGTCAGCTCTCCGATGCGCAGGACCTGCTCGACGCCTCGGACAAAGGCCGCGCTGACATCCCGGCCATCCTTGCACACGGCCCGCCCCTGGCGAAGTTCCAC
>CAYLNA010000267.1:0-1502 GCA_964384665.1 uncultured Desulfovibrionaceae bacterium
GCAGGGTTTGGGAACATAGTCGTCCGCGCCCAGTTCCAGGCCCAGGATGCGGTCCGTGTCGTCGCCCATGGCCGTCAGCATGAGCACCGGGATGAAGCTGTGCGCCCGGATGCGGCGCAGGACCTCGATGCCGGACATGCCGGGCATCATCACGTCCAGCACCACGAGTTGGTGGGTATCGTTCAAGGCCAGGGGCAGCCCTTCCTCGCCGCTGTGGGCCAGACGCAGGTCCAGGCCTTCCAGGGCGCAGTATTCCTGAAGCAGGGCGCAGAGTTCGCGGTCGTCGTCGATCATGAGGATGACGGGCCTGGGGGCGGTGTCGTCTATTTGGGTCATGGGGGTTCTCGGGTCGTGGTTGATGAAGGACTTCATCCTATGCGAGGATTCACGCCGTGCAGCCCCGCATGGGGGCTGAAAGGTGTAAAAAAGTGTAAATAGCCCCCGAGACGGGCGGCTTTTCAGGGCCGCGCCGCGTGTTTGTTACTTTCGTCCGCCGCCACCGCCGTTACCACCGTTTCCGCCACTCCCTCCGCCACTGCCGCCGCCGTTACCACTGCCGCTGTTGGAATCGGCCCCGCGTGCGCCGCCCTGGGCGCTGTTCTTGCCCTGCCCGGAATTGGCCTGAGCGTCACCGAGTCCCAATTTTTGGGCCGCGTCCCGCATGCTTGTTTGTCCCGCGACGACCTGCATGGCAACGCGGTCGATGTGCTCCGGGGGAACGCCTTTGTCCCGGGCGGCCCTGGCCATGCGCGCCAAGCCCAAACCTGACTGTTGGAAATATCCCGCCGCCAATCCGGCGTTCAGCAGCTGTTCGATTCCCTCGGGGGACAGCCCCGCGTTGCGCAGGGCGGCCTTTGCCTCCAGTGCGTTCAGGATCTGCTCGGCCGGTGGAGCTCCTTCCGCGCTCAGACGCGGCGCGAGTTCCTCGGGATCCATGCCCATGGCCGCCAGTTCGTTCATGCGCTCCATGAGACGTTCCCGGTGGCGCGCCGCGTCCGGGGACAAGCGGTCCAGTATCGCGTCGAAGCGTTCGAAACGGGCGGTCATGGTCTGGAGGGCCGCGACAATGCGGGCTGGAGGAACGCGTTTGCCCAGGCCTTCCTCGACCTTCTGAACGAGGGGTTCAAGCGGATAGTTGCGTCGCGCGGCCTGGGACAAGGCGTCGAGCACGGGTTGAATCTCCCGCGCGTCCACCTGGTGGGTATAGGCCAGGGCCAGGACATGATCCGACATGTGGGGCGGCAGGCCGTCCTCGCTGGCGTATGTCGTTACGGGCGCGGTCAGGGCTAAGACCAGCGTCACGCGGGCCAGAAACACGGAGAGAGCGTGGATGTTACGACTGATGTGGTAGTGCATATTCATCGACCACGATGATGGAGTTGATGTTTCCAAAGCCATCGTCCTTGTGCAGCAAGGCTGCGGGATCGGGGACGATGCGTGTCCTGTCCAGAATGAATGCATATTCATGGTGTCCGCGCGGGAGTGGGATGGAAATGGTCCAT
>CAYLNA010000267.1:1602-3241 GCA_964384665.1 uncultured Desulfovibrionaceae bacterium
AGGGCGGAAGCCGGCCACAGCGGCGTGATACGCAGCGGCTGCGGGGTCAGCAGCCAGATCATGGCGCGCCGCCACAGGGGCTGGCGGGGCGCGATTCGGGCCATGATCCGCGCGCCGAGGTCATGCGGAGGGGTGCGGTATGCCAGCCCGGCGATCATGTCCGCGATTTTTTGGTCCTCGGGGGAGAGGCCGTGGGGGGTACTCATGATTCATACTCCGTGCGCAGGGTCGCGCGCATCAGTTCCAGGCCGCGATGGATCTTCATTTTCGCGTTGCTGAGTCCGATGTCCAGGGCGTGGGCAATCTCCTGGTAGGAGAACCCCTCCCGGAAACGCATGATCAGGGCTTCCCGCGTGTCGTGGGGCAGAGCGTCCAGCGCCTGTTCCAAGAGCACCCGGTCCGCGGCTTGGTCGTGAGGGCAGCTGGGGTCCGGAACATCCGCAGTCTCGCCGGACAGCAATTCCAGACTCTGGGTCGATTGCCGTTCCTGGACGTGCTTGCGCAAATGGTCCCGCGCCACGTTCATGCCCAGGGTGTACAGCCAGGGAAAGAACGCCTTGTCCGTGTCGAATCCGTCAAGTTTTTCAAAGGCGCGCACGAAGGTCTCCTGGGAAAGGTCAAACGCTTGGTCCTCGGATCGGGTCATGCGGAACATCAGGTTGTAAATGGGTCCCTGGTGGCGGGTCACCAAGCGCGCATAGAGCTGGGTATCGCCCCGCCGGACCTGATCGATGATGCGCCGCTCATCGTCCATCTGCGTCATGTTTGTTTCGCCCATATACACCATATACGCGCGGACGGGCGGATTGGTCACACGCTGTTTATGGCGCCACGAGAACGGAGTTGATGTTCCCGAATCCGTCGTCCTCGTGCAGCAGGGCAAGCGGATCGGGCCGCACGACGCCGTCCACGACCAGGGCGTAGACGAACCGCCCCGGAGGTAAGGCCATGCGCAGTTCCCAACGGCCGTTTTCGCGGACCATGCAATCCCGCGCCATGGCCCAGCCGTTCAGCGCGCTGCTGACGCAGACCGTGGTGGCGGGGCCGGTGTACGTCAGGAGAATTTTTTCCGCCGGTGGCGTCGATGCCATATGGACGCAACAGGTTGTGTTCAGTGCGAAAAAACAAATCAGCTGCAGCGTGAGGTAAGGAAATCTGACGATTCGGATCATTTTTTCGACATCCGGTGTGACGTTTCGGCAAACGCTTTCGTAGACGGTTTAGAGCCGCATACGTCGGACTCTCCTTCGCCACAAGACGCGCATGATGGCGCTGCGCGGGGGAGACGCCGATGACCTGGAAGGACGCGGCGTAAGCCGGGACGGAGCTATACGCTGTCCGTTCCATAACCATCTATCCTTGGGAGTTTCTCATGAAAAAGGCAGCAGGAATCGTTACTCTGTGCGCGGTGTTCACGATGGCGGCAATGCCCCTGGCCAGCATGGCCGCGTCACCTTGGGGGGGCAAGGGCGAGGTCGTGTCCGCTTCGGATGTGCTTCCGCATGGCTCCATGGATCTGTTCGGAAAGGGCAAGGGGCATGGGCATGGTCCGGGCGACGGCACCGGCGCCGGAACCGGCCCGGCCGATGGCACGGGATATGGTCCGGGAAGCTGCACTCCGTGATTTTTCGTGATCGTC
>CAYLNA010000268.1:0-3222 GCA_964384665.1 uncultured Desulfovibrionaceae bacterium
CGCATCGCCGCCCTGAAAACCCTCATGGACGCGGCCGACATTCCGGCCCTGCTCGTCCTGCATCCGGCCAACCGCTTCTACCTGTCCGGGTTCGAGCCGCACGACGGCCAGTGCAACGAAAGCTCGGGCTGCCTGCTGATCCGGACCAACGGCCCGGACTGGCTCCTGACCGACGCCCGCTTCACCGAGGAAGCGCGCCGCCACTGGCCCGAGGAACAGACCCTCATCCATGGCGCGCCGCGTCTGGAAAAGATCACCGAGTTCGTGAAGAGCCTGGGCGTCCGCGACCTGTGGATCGAGGCCCACGCCATGTGCGCGGAGATGTATCTGGAATTGGCCAAGAGCCTGGACCTGCATCCGGCTCCGCGCCTGGTGGAGGAACTGCGCACCGTCAAGGACAGCGCGGAGCTGGCGGCCCTCAAGGCATCCTGCGCCCTGAACCACCGCGTCTACGACATCCTGCGCCCCCAGCTCGCGCCGGGATTGACGGAACAGGACGTGGCCTGGATGCTGGAAACGGCCTTCCGCGAAAACGGCGCCGAGGGCCTGAGCTTCGCGCCCATCGTCGGCTTCGGCCCCAACGGCGCCCTGCCCCACGCCACGCCCGGCCAGACGCGGCTTACGCCGGAAACTCCGGTCCTGATCGACATGGGCGGACGCCTGAACGACTACTGTTCGGACCAGACCCGGACCTGGTGGATCGGCGATCGCCCCAGCGACGAGTTCCGCCGCGCCCTGGATCTGGTCCAGGAAGCCCAGCGGCTGGCCATCGCCAAGGTCGCCCCTGGCGTGGCCACCAGCGAACTCCACGCCACGGCCAAGGACTTCTTCGCCCGGCACGACGCGGCCGAGCACTTCACCCACGCCCTGGGCCACGGCATCGGCCTGGAAACCCACGAAGCGCCCGGCGTCGGGCCCATCCGGCCGAGCATGCTCAAGCCGGGCATGGTCATCACCGTGGAACCGGGGCTGTATTATCCGCAGTGGGGGGGAGTGCGCTGGGAACACATGGTCGTGGTCACCGAGGACGGGCATGACGTACTCTAAGGCCGCGCGCCAGCGCAAACGGCAGGCCCGGATCCGCCCCCTGGGCCCGCCGGAAACGGCCAGCCGCGTCCTCTACGCCGAGATCCCCCGCCACCGGATCGCCCTCTACCGTTTTCTGCTCGAAGGTTACGACAACCTGGCCATCATGAGCGTGGTCGACCGCTACCGAGCCGTGATCAAGCTGCGCTTCCTGCCCGACGCCGAGGCGACCCTGCGCCGCCTGCTCGCGGCCGAGGGCGCGAAAATCATCGAACAGCCGACGCGGCCCGGCCCGACCGCAACATGAGCGCGCGGGTCAGTCCCGCGCGACGCGCGCCATTTCGCCGCCCGGACCCGTCAAGCCCCGCCAGCCGCCCTCCCGCCGGATCAGATTCAGCATCCAGGCCACGCCGTCCTCGGCGCAGGCCGGAATGATCCAGTCAGCGCCGAGGCGGGCCGAAGCCTGGGCATTGGCCACAGCCGCGCAGGCCCCGCATTGGGCGAACATGGGCGCGTCGTTCTCGTTGTCGCCCAGGGCCACCGTGTGCAGGAGCGGCCAATTCCCAACCGTTGTCGCGGCCCGCACGGCCGCGCCCTTGTCCCCGCCCCGGGGCGCGAGTTCCAGGAAGTGCTTGTCGCTGCGGGAACAGATCACGCCATGTTCCTCGGCGGCGCGGCGCGCCTCGGCATCGACCTCGGCCCGGCCCTCCTCGGCCACGCACAAAATCTTCAGGACCGGACCAGAGCCCGTGGATTCCGGACGCAGCTCGCCATAGCGCTCGAACAGGTCGCTCATTCCGTCGGTCCACCACCGCCCGCCCTGGATATTGTCCGCCCGGTACAAAGCCAGGGGCAGGCCGAGGCTTTCCAGGCGGGCGGCAAGCGGCGCCGCCGCGTCCGCCAGATGCGCGACGACCGTGATGCGATCCCCCTCGACCAGACAGGTCCCATTGGCCGCGCCCTGCGGGGTATTGAGGCCCATGTCCCGAGCCAGGCGCATGACGCTGCGGGCATGCTTGCCCGAAGTCATGGAAAAACGCCCGCCAGCGTCCACATAGTCCCGCACGGCCTGGCGGTTGGCCTCGGACAGGGACTGGCCGGGCGTGATCAGGGTGTTGTCGATGTCGCTGAAAACCCACGGCAAGGGGCGCTCCGGGTCCATGGCCGGAGCCCAGTCCAGGAACCAATCCCGGACCTCGCCGACCATGCGCCCCGCCCGCTCGCACTTGGCGGGCTTGTCCGGATTGCGGTCGACGATGTCCCGCAGGCGCTGACCGAAAGAGGTTCGGCCGCCGATCCCGGCCGCGCGCCAGTCGGCGATGGTCACGGCCCGCACCAGCCACGCCGCCTCGGCCAGGGGCCCGCGCCGGGCGTATTCCTCGGCCACGCCGGGCAAACTCGGGGCCTTGCGCTCGGCCTGGGAGTGACGCAGCACGCCCTCGATCACCCACGGGTGTTCGCGCTGGCCGGACAAGAACACGGCTCCGTCCAGAGGGTGAAAATTGAAACGGTTCAGGGCCGGAGCGTAGCCGATGTCGTGGAGCAGGGCCGCGCGCTCCAGAAGGGCGCGGTCCTGCCCGGACAGACCGAAGCACGACCCGAAATCACGGGCGAAGCCCGAGACATCGCGCATGTGCGCCAGGCGAGCGGGATTCGAGGCGAACAAAATGTCCAGATCAAACGGCGCGGTCGCGGCCGGGGAAGAAAAATCACGGGTCATGGTGTTTTCCTGGGCTGGAGATATGGACCCACGGCGAGCCCCCAACAGGGCCGCCAGTGGTCCCCAAAAAAGATTTTCACGTTTACTTTCAGCGGGATTCAGCTTAACGGATTCGACACTTGAGGATTCATGGCATGAAACAATTCGAACATCTCCTGCGCCAGGCGCAAAGTCTCTTGCGCTCCCTGGGCATTCATCCCCTGTCCTTCGCGGCGGGCGTTCTCTTTTGCATATTCTTTCCGCGCTTCTTCCTGCTGGCCCTCGCGGCCTACGGCGTCTACTGGGTCGCGACGAACATCTGGAGCGATCCGCGATTCTCGTCCAGAAAAGCTCGGCGGAAACGGCGTCATTAAAGTTCACCCAACACGCACGAGGGTTTCCATGACTTCATCGGCACGTCTTTGTCTCCAGATCCTGCAGATCGTCATCCGCAACGTCTGGACCGTCCTGTTCTTCCTGTCCAGTCTTTCCATCCT
>CAYLNA010000269.1:0-3188 GCA_964384665.1 uncultured Desulfovibrionaceae bacterium
TGGTCCAGGGTTTCCTTGCTTTCCGTTTCCGTGGGCTCGAACATCAGGCATTCCTTGACGATGAGCGGGAAATAGATGGTCGGCGCGTAGTGCCCCTTTTCGAGCAGGGCCTTGGCGATGTCCAGGGCGCGCACGCCGTGCTGGGCCTGGCGCGCGGCCGAGGCCACGAATTCGTGCATGCAGACGCGGTCGTGCGGGATTTCCAGATGCTTTTCCAGGCGCTTGCGCAGGTAGTTGGCGGCCAGCACGGCGTTTTCCGAGGCCCGGACGATGCCTTCCCGGCCCAGGCGCAGGATATAGGCATAGGCTTTGAGGATGACGCCGAAGTTACCGTAAAAGGGCGCGATGTAGCCGATGGACTTGGGATAGTCATAATCCAGAAAGTACTGGCCGTCCTCCAGTTTCACCACGCGGGAGATGGGCAGATAGTCCACCAGACGCTGGCTGACGCCCACGGGACCAGAGCCCGGACCGCCGCCGCCGTGGGGGGTGGCGAAGGTTTTGTGCAGATTCAAATGGACCACGTCGAAGCCCACGTCGCCGACGCGCATTTTGCCCATGATGGCGTTCAAATTGGCTCCGTCATAGTAGAGCAGACCGTCCACGCCGTGGACCAGTTCGACGATGCGCTTCAGGTTGCACTCGAACAGGCCCAGGGTGTTGGGGCAGGTCATCATCAGACCGGCGACCTCGTCGTCGAGGACTTTTTCCAGCTCGTCCGGGTCGATCATGCCGTTGTGGGATTCGATGGACACCACCTCGTAGCCGGCGATGGCCGCCGAGGCCGGATTGGTGCCATGGGCCGAATCGGGCACGATGATCTTGGTCTTCTTGTTGCCCTTGTCGTTGTGGTAGGCGGCCATGAGCATGACCCCGGTCAGCTCGCCGTGGGCCCCGGCCATGGGTTGCAGGGTGAAGGCGCTCATGCCCGTGATCTCGGCCAGGAGCTGTTCGGTCTCGTAAAGCACTTCCAACGCGCCCTGGGTCAGGTGCCCCGCACCTTTGAGCTGCGGAATGAGCGGATGCAGGCTGGTGAAGCCGGGGTCGGCGGCTACGACTTCCGTGAATTTGGGGTTGTACTTCATGGTGCACGACCCCAGGGGGTAGAAATTGCTGTCCACGCTGTAGTTGAGGCGGGAGAGCCTGGTGAAATGCCGAACCACGTCGAGTTCCGACAGTTCTGGCAGCTTGGGCGCCTCGCCGCGCAGCAGACCGGCCGGGATGACGGCCTCAAGCTCGCCGGCCGCGTCCTTGGGCCATACGCCCTGGCGGCCTGGGGCGGAGTTGGAGAAGAGGGTTTTCACAGCGCGCCTCCGATCAGCTCGGCCAGGATGCCGATGCTCTGGCGAGTGGTTTTTTCCGTGCAGGCCACCAGGAGATGGTTGTCCATGCCTTGGTAGTAACGGCCCAGGGGGAAGCCGGGCACGAACTTGGCGTCCAGCAGACGGTCGATGACCGCATAGGCTCGGACCGGCAGTTCCACCGTGAATTCGTTGCCGAAGGGTTGGTTGACCACGCGCACTCCGGGCAACTGGCCCAGGCGCTCGGCCGCATAGTGGGCGCGTGCGATGCCGAGTTGGGCCGTCTTTTTCAGTCCTTCGGGGCCGAGCAGACTGACATGCATCAGCGAGCGCAGGGCGCACAGGGCTTGATTGGAGCAGATGTTGGACGTGGCTTTTTCGCGGCGGATATGCTGCTCGCGGGCCTGCAGGGTCAGGACGTATCCGGTCTTGCCGGTCTTGTCCGTGGTCCGCCCGACAATGCGGCCGGGCATCTGGCGGATAAGCGCCTTGGAGCAGACCATGACACCCAGATACGGGCCGCCGAAACTGAGCGGCAGGCCCAGGCTCTGACCCTCGGCCACGGCGATGTCCGCGCCCATCTGGCCCGGCGTCTTCAGCACGGATTGCAGGACCGGATAGGTGGAGATGACGGACACGATCTTGTGTTCGCGGGCCTTGCCGAACAGAGCGGTGAAGTCCTCGATGGTCCCGAAGAAATTGGGATTCTGAACGAGCACGGCGGCCGTGTTGTCATCGAGCGCGGCCATGAGGGCGGTCATGTCCGTGGCGCAGCCTGTATGCGGAACCGTGACCAGGTCGAGCTTGAGGTTGGTCGTGTAGCTGTCGAGCATGACCCGGTAGATGGGGTTGACGCTCTCGGAGATGACGATGCGGGTCCGCTTGGTGTGGCGCACGGCCATCATGATGGCTTCGTACAGGGCCGTGCCGCCATCATACAGGGACGCGTTGGCGTAGGGCAGGTCGAGCAGGCGGGCCATGGCCGTCTGGTATTCGAAGATGGCCTGGAGCATGCCCTGGGAGGCTTCGGCCTGATAGGGCGTGTAGGCCGTGTAGAACTCTCCGCGCGAGCACAGGGCGTCCACGGCGCTGGGAATGTAGTGATCGTAGAAGCCCGCGCCCAGGAAGGACGTCAGATCTGTGTGGTTCTTGGCCGCCGTCTTGTCGAGCTTCTGACGGACGTCCATCTCGCTCAGGCCCTCGGGCAGGTTCAGCGCCGGGGCCCGGAACGCGGCGGGAATATCCGCGAACAGGGCCTCGATGCTCGGCGCGCCGATGGCGGCCAGCATGTCCCGCTGTTCGCTGGGAGTGTGGGGGATGAAGGGCATGGTGTCTCCAGGGTGACGGATTCTAGTGGGCTTCCTCGGCGCAGTGCGCGCCATAGGCCTCGGCGTCCATCAAACCGGCGGGCTGGGCGGACAGTTTGACCTTGAACATCCAGCCCGCGCCGAATGCGTCCTGATTGACCAGCTCCGGCGCGTTTTCCAGCTCCGCGTTGACTTCGATGATCTCGCCGCTGACCGGAGAATAGATTTCACTGGCGGCCTTGACCGATTCCACGGTCCCGATTTCGGACCCGGCCTCGGCCGTGGCCCCGAGCTGGGGCAGTTCGATGAAGGTCAGATCGCCAAGCTGTTCCTGGGCGAAGTGCGTGATGCCGACCACGGCCGCGTCGCCGTCGATTTTTACCCATTCATGTGATTTCGCGTACAAAAGATCTTGCGGATTCATGAATTCCTCCAGTGAAGTATGCTGAGTGTGGCTCGGATATATCCGATTGTCTTGAATTCGGCACCACATAAATATAATGACCTGAAAGAGCAACGATCGAGAATGGCAAAAGGAATGAATCGATTATGCGTTGGCGAATAATCTGCGAGGAGGAAG
>CAYLNA010000270.1:0-3182 GCA_964384665.1 uncultured Desulfovibrionaceae bacterium
GACATTTCACCAGCCTCTTCGCCGCCATCCCCCACGACTGGCATCGCAAGAACGAGATCGCCCGTTACGAAGGCTATTACGCCAGCGTCTTTTACAGCCATTTCGCGGCCCTGGGTCTGGACATCCGCCTGGAGGACGCCACCAGCCTGGGGCGCATCGACATGACCGTGCTCTTTGACGGGGCCGTGTTCATCTTTGAATTCAAGGTTGTGGAAGACAACCCCGAAGGCCGGGCCTTGGAGCAGATCAAGGCCAGAAACTACGCCGAGAAATACCGCGCCCTGGGCCAGCCCATTCATCTCATCGGCATCGAATTCTCCCGCCAAACCCGGACCGTGACCGGGTTCGAGGTGGATCGTTCGTAGGGACGGTTCGCGAATCGCCCCCGCGGAACCGCCTGAACAACGCCCGCTCTTCTTCCGCACCTTCTTTGCCGACCGCCTCGCGCAGGCCGTTCGCGACCTGGCTTCCTTCCGGAAAAACAGGTATCCTGTAGTGCGGGCCAAAATGCGGGGCCGCCAACACATCCAGCACGGGGGAGGAGCGTCATGGGAACACGGACAGATCCGCGCGGCAGCGGGACGGCGCAATCCAGTCTTGGCATCGACTGCGCCCGCGCGGTCGCGGAAATTCACATCCATCTGCGCGATCTTGTCGGTACACGGAGCAGCGCGGGCCTGCTCATCGGTCTCAGCGGCGGCGTCGATTCCGCTGTCTTGGCGACCCTCGCGGTTGGCGCGGTCGGGAAGGAGCGGGTGCACGCGGCCTTCCTGTTCGACCGCGACAGCGAGCGGGACTCCGCCCGCAAGGCGCGGGTCATGGCCGCGTGGCTCGGCATCGGTCTCGAAGAGCAGGACATTTCCGGAGCCATGAAGGAGCGGGCGGTCTACGCCCCCCTGATCATGAAGCTCGTGCCTTATTCCGCCCGTCTCAACCGGCTGATCCAACGCCTGTACTGGTGGATCAACCGGGAAACGCCGTTCAAGACCACGCTGAAGGCCGGCGGCGACGCCCTGGAACCAGGATGGGTGAAACGGCTCATGTTCGATTCCACGATCCGCCATATCGAACGGGGCTTCTCGGAACGGCACATCCACCGCAGAAAGGTCTTGGAGGAACGCGCCAGACGGGAAAACCTCATCCTGATCGGAGCGGCGAACCTGTCCGAATGCGAGGTGGGCTGGTTCGTGAAGGACGGCATCGACGATTTGCCGATCCAGCCCATTTCCGGTTTGTACAAAACCCAGGTCTGGCAGTTGGCCGAACATCTGGGCCTTCCGGAAGAAATCCGCGCGCAGACGCCCTCGCCCGACATGATGCGGGGCATCTCCGACGAGTTCGGCATCGGCCACGGCTACCGGCGGCTGGATATGATTCTGGATCTGATCGACCAGGGCGCATCCGCCGAGGCTATCATCGCGCGCGGCATCGAGCCCAAAGAATTGCGGGATGTGCGGGAACTGCGGGACTTGGCGGAGTGGAAACGGGCCTCCCCCCGCGAAACGCCGCCAGTGAGCGGCCGCATCGGAGGCAATGTACGCCTGTAGGGGCGGTTCGCGAACCGCCCCTACTTCACGACTTGCACCCCATAAGTGAAAAGGCCCGCCATGACGGCGGGCCCAAGGGAAAGGAAGGCGGGTCGGAGTTGTCCGCGTCACGCCCATGGTGGGCGCGCGGCGGCCATGACAGCTATTCGAGACCGAAAATGTTTTTCAGATCGTCCTGGGCGGCGGGGCTGGACGAATTCTTTTCGTAAATGGCGTGCAGCTGGGCGATGCTTTCGCGCACGACCTCCTCCGTGGGCGCCGCCGCGATACGGCAAACAAGGCGGCCAAGCAGCATCTTCACCGCGAAATACTTCAATTTATAGACTCGCTGCCCAAGGACGATCTCTCGCCAGCGGGGATGGGACGGGCCGGGAATGCGCACCAGGCCGAGCAGGGAAACCAAGTCGAGCTGGTCGACCCGACGCAGGAAAGCGATCTGCATGATCATGGGCAGCAGCAGTTCCCGCATGGTCGCGTTGAGCGGCATGACTTGAAACTTGCGCCGCAGGGGCTGCTCGAAAATCTCCAACACGTCGCGCACCGCCCTCGGCGCGCTGGCCGCGTACCCCGCGCCGCAGGCATACATGGCCGCGCCATGGGCGACGATCATGGCGGTCAAGGCGCTCAGGCTTTCATCGGACGAGGCCGCGCTCTTCAAGGCCGCCGCGAAGGTCTGGAGATCGGGAATGCTCTGGTTGATGCCGAACAGCGGACTCACGGTCTGCAATTCACCCAGGGACAGGCTCGGAATCGTATCCAGAAAAATGGAGGTGAACAGCTTTTGCTCGACGATGTCCGTGGAGAGGTCGGACATGATCGCGAATTTCGCTTTCTTGACGACGAGATTCAAAATTTTCGCATACTCCGTCCGCTTGCGGACGATCATGTCCAAAAACGAACCCGACCCGTAGTGCACGATCTGATCGGCGATATCCTGCCAGTAGGCCCGGTGATTCGGCGCGTGCTGACGATACGAAGGCAGAGCGTGGAGTTTTGCGCCCTTGCGTGGTTGGCCTTGGGCGTCATGAAGGAGCAACGAAACCAATGGATGCAGATTGTCGCTGGTGCTGTTCGCCAAAAAAGCAAGATCGCGATCCGTGTCGTATTTCATTGGCACATCCCTGGAATTTAAAAAAACAACAATAACAAACACTCAACATAATTCACGGCAACAGTGAATCGATTCTGTATCTGACGCGTAACAAAATACACGCCTCGAAGCAACGACTGAAGTCACCAAAAATATATCGAAATCAATTGTATATCCAGGACAAACGTATCCGCATGACACATCGGCGTACCCCACTGACACACTGACTGAACGATCAATCTCCGGAAAACATCCGCCTCGCCGCGCTGCTTCGCGTCAATACCACGCACGGACGCCGATACGACGGCGCTTTCACCGCCGCGTGGACCCGTAACGGCCGGAAGAATTCGGGCCGTCCATCGCGCCGCGCCTGCAGGCCGCCACCAGAATTTCGGCGACGAACTGATTGCTCTTGCGGGTGGTCCAGTAGGCCGTCACGTAGCGTTCGAGAATCTGCGTGGCGCGCATCAAAACGTGAAAAAAACGGGCGGAAAACTATTGGGGACGGAGAGAGAATGAAATCAGGCGGATAAAAATTCAAGGGA
>CAYLNA010000271.1:0-3171 GCA_964384665.1 uncultured Desulfovibrionaceae bacterium
TGAACTCGCTGAATTCCCGCAGTTCCTGATCGGTCATGAGCGGAGCGCCCGAGTCGAGGGTGGCCATGGCGGCTCAGGCGATGAGGCTGGGGATGTCGAGGATGAGGGCCATGCTGCCGTCGCCCTTGATGGTCGCCCCGGAAATGCCGCGCACATCCTGGTAGACCTTGCCCAGACTCTTGATCACGGTCTGGTGTTCGCCAATGACCCGGTCGACGACGATGCCCACGCGCTGGCCCTGGGTGTTGGTGACCACGACCTGCTCGATGTTCGGCGTGTCGCCCGGAATGTCGAAGCTGTGGCGCAGGCTGATATAGGGCACGACCTGGCCGCGCAGGTTGATGAAGGTCTTGCGGTCCTCGTGGTTGGTGCGGACCAGTTCCACGCATTCCTCCACGGCCGAGAGGGGCATGATGAAATAGCTGTCGTCGACCTGGACCTGCAGGCCGTCGATGATGGCCAGGGTCAACGGAATGCGCACCGTGACCGTGGTGCCTCGTCCTACCTCGCTTTCGATGGCGACCCGCCCGCGCAGGGCGTCGATGTTGCGCTTGACCACGTCCATGCCCACGCCCCGGCCCGAGACATTGGTGACCTTCTCGGCCGTGGACAGGCCGGGCGCGAAGATGAGCATGAGGACGTCCTTGTCCGGAATGACGGCATCGGCGGCGATGAGGCCCTTTTCCACGGCCTTGGCCCGGATGCGGTCCGGATCGATGCCCTTGCCGTCGTCGGAGATGCGGATGAGCACCTCGCCTCCGGAATGCTCGGCCGTCAGCTCGATCCGGCCTTCGGGGTGCTTGCCCTTGGCCATGCGTTCGTCCGGCGGTTCGATTCCGTGGTCGATGCTGTTGCGGAGCAGATGAACCAGCGGGTCGTTCAGCCGTTCGATGACGGTTTTGTCCAGCTCGGTTTCCGCGCCAAAGGCATCCAGCACGATTTGTTTGCCCAGTTCCTGGGACAGGTCCCGCACCAAGCGCTTGAAGCGGCTGAAGGTGGTGCCAATGGGCAGCATGCGGATGCCGAGGGTGCTGTCGCGCAGTTCGTCGGACAGGCGCTCGATTTCCTCGGATATGGCCTGCAGATGCGGGTCCGCGTGCTCGCCGGCGAATTGGGTCAGCCGCGCCTGGGCCGTGACCAGTTCGCCGACCAGATCGACCAGATAGTCGAGCTTTTGCGCCGGCACCCGGATGCTCGAAGTCTGGACCTCGGCCTGGGGGGACGGTTGCAGGCGGCGCACGGCCTGCTGTTCGGCCAGGGCCGCCTCGACCTGGCTCGGACTGACCAAGCCGGCCTCGGACAGGAGCTGGCCGATGGGTTTGCGTTCAAGCAGGATGCGCTCCAGGGCGTCCCTGGACACGTCCTGTTTTTCGAGCAGGATCTGGCCGATGAGCTTGTAGGAATCCTCGTCGATGCCCTGGCAGGACCCGACCAGCTGGATGGTCAGGTCGCTGTCTTCCTCGACGAAAATGAACACGTCCCGGATCGCGTCCTCGCCCCGGCCCGTGGTCAGGATCACGTCCCACCAGACCAGGCATTGCTCGGGGTCCAGATCATCCAGGGTCGGGATGTCGCCCGTGTGCATGACGACGTGATGCTCGCCCAGTTCGCACAGTTCTTCCAGCAAGGCCGCTGGGTTGGTCCCGGTCAGGAAGAGATTGCGGGGCGGGATGAAGCGCACGCGCCACGTGCTCAGCGCCGGATTCTCGGAGCAGGTCAGCGCTTCCGTTTCCGGGGCGTCCTCTTGGGGCATGCCTCCGCCCGTGTTGCCGGAAAGCGTCTTGAGCCCGGTGATGACCCGTTCGGCCTGCTCGCCCAGGTGTTCGTCCTGGCCTTCGAGCATGGCCAGGATGTGGTCGCGGGCGAGCAAGGTCAGGTCCAGAAGCTCCTTGGACACGGCCATCTGTCCGTTGCGGACCAGATCGAACACGGTTTCCACTTCGTGGGTGAAGGTGGCGATGTCCTCGAAGCCGAACATGGCTCCGGAGCCCTTGATGGTGTGCATGGCCCGAAAGACCCGGTTGATGACCTCGTCGTTGAGGGGATCCGTCTCCAACTCCAGCAGGGAGGATTCCAGTTCCCCCAAGAGTTCGAGGGCCTCTTCCTTGAACGCCAGCCGGTTCTGTTCTTCGCGGGACATGGATGCTCCGTGGGTGGGACGTTAGCGCAGCAGCTTCTTGGCCACGGCCAGGAGTTGTTCCGGTTTGAAGGGTTTGACGATCCAGCCGGTGGCCCCGGCGGCCTTGCCTTCCTCTTTCTTGGACGCCTGGGACTCGGTGGTCAGCATGACGATGGGCACGAACTTGTATTGGGGCATGCCCCGGACCGAGCGGATCAGCTCGATGCCGTCCATGTTCGGCATGTTCAGGTCGGTGACGATCATATCCACGGGACCGGTCAGCTTGGCGAGGGCGTCCTTGCCGTCGCAGGCTTCAATGACCGCGTACCCGGCGTCCTTCAGGGTCAGGCAGACCATCTGGCGGACGCTGGCGGAGTCATCGACGGTCATGATTACTTTGCTCATTGGGTTTCCTCGATACGTGTGGAGATCTCCTTGATCAGGCTGGACGCGCCGACCGTGGCCGCGAGTTCCACCAGATGGGCGGGGAGCGGGCCCGTGAAGAGCAGACGGGTTTGGTCCGCGTCCGCGCGCCGGATCAGGGCGTGAAGAATTTGGAGAAAGGAGAGGTCCGATTTCTCCGTGGCCGAAAGGTCGATGCGCAGTTCCCGCGCGGGGAAGCAGCGCAGCAGTTCCGCATGGATTTCCCGGCAATGGTCCAGGGTCAAATCATCGATCAGCGCGATGGTTGGAGCGGCGTCGGCGCCGCCGTGGACGCAGGTGAACATGCGGGGCTCCTTGGGAGGTTAGAACAGTTCCACATTATCGCCGAAATCATCGTCGGATTCAACCGGCGCGGACTGGGCCGGTGTTTCGGGAGGTGGAACGGGCCGCGCGGACTGCTCGGCCGCGCCGTCCGCTCCGTCGAAAAGTTCGACCCCGTCCCCGAATAACTCGACAGTGTCGTCCTCGAAGAGGTCGACGCCGTCCGTGAAAAGGTCAACGCCGTCGTCGTCCGGGCTCGCGGCCAGGGTTTCGGCCGCGCCGTGTCCGAGCACGGCCAGATGCACGAGGCGCTCGCTGTCCATGGTGTAGCGGGCCAGGTGCTCCTT
>CAYLNA010000272.1:0-3167 GCA_964384665.1 uncultured Desulfovibrionaceae bacterium
CGCTGGACAGCGGTCTCGTAGCGTTCGGAACTCATGGGGTGGGACGAGAACATGGCCTCGATGGCGCTGGGCTGGCTCTTGCCCATGGAGCGCAGCACGTCCATCAGGCCGACCATGCCCTGGGGGGAAGAGCCGGCCTTGACCATATATTCCATGCCCAGCTCGTCAGCCTGGCGCTCGTCCTCGCGGCTGTACTTGGCCAGAAGCAGGCTCGCGCCCAGGCCGCCCACGGCTCCGGTCAGATCGCCCAGGGTCTGGCTGGCCGCGCCGGCGATCATGGACACGCCGCCGAGCAGGCCGCCGATGAGCTTGCCCTTGGACATGCGCGCGGCCGTGTGTCGGGCGTTGACGTGGCCCAGTTCATGCCCGATCAGCCCGGCCAGCTCGGCCTCGTTGTCCAATTCGGCCAGGATGCCCCGGGTGATGGCGATGCTGCCGCCGGGAAAGGCGTAGGCGTTGACGTAGGTCGCGTTCACCACGTTGAAATTATAGGGCATCTGGGGGCGGTGCGAGACCTTGGCCAAGCGCATGCCCACGCCGGAGACATAAACGCCCAGGGCCTTGTCCTGAGACACGCCGTAGTCGGCCGAGAACTGATGCGGGGAATTGACCTTGTCGATCTGCACTTCCTCGCCCTCGCTCATGAGCATGAGCTGGCTCTGGCCGGTGACCGGGTTGGCCGCGCAGCCGGCGGCCACGGACACGGAGGCCAGGGCGGCGAGCTTGATGAAGTCGCGGCGGGTCAGAGTGCCGGTATAGGCCCGGTCATCGAAAATCGAAGTCATGATGTACGCTCCTTGCAGCGGTTTCCGGGAGCATGAGTAGCGCGGATTCCCCTGGGTCGGCAACCCGGATCCGGCTTCATTCCCGGCTTTGCCGGTCCAGGGTGCGGTAGTTGATGGCCTCGGCCAGATGGGTCGCGCCGAGCGACGCGTCCCCGGCCAGATCGGCGATGGTCCGGGCGATGCGCAGCACGCGGGTGAAGGCCCGGGCCGACATGCCCAGCCGACGCACCGCGCCTTCCAGGAAGGCGTGCTCGGTCTCGCCCAGGGCGCAATGGCGCTCCAGCCATTGCCCCGAAAGCTCGGAGTTGGAGGAAAAATGCAGGCCCGCGTAGCGGGCCTGCTGGACGCTCCGGGCGTGGTCGATGCGCTCGCGCATGGCGGCGGAGCCAATGCCGCTTTTGGTCTGCTTGAGGTCCTTGTAGGGCACGGCCGGAACTTCGACATGGAGGTCGATGCGGTCCAAAAGGGGCCCGGACAGGCGCGAGCGGTAGCGCTGGACCTGCATCGGCGAACACGAGCACTGGTGGCGTTCGTCGCCCAGATAGCCGCACGGACACGGGTTCATGGCCGCGACCAGCATGACATCGCCCGGATATTCCAAGGAAATGGCGGCGCGGGAAATGGTCACCCGCCCTTCTTCCAGGGGCTGGCGCAGGACCTCCAGGACGTGCTTCTTGAACTCGGGCAGTTCGTCCAGGAAGAGCACGCCGCGATGGGCCAGGGACAGTTCGCCCGGACGGGGGTATTGGCCGCCGCCAATGAGGCCGGCGTCGGAGATGGTGTGGTGCGGGGAGCGGAACGGCCGCGTGACCATCAGGGGCTGGTCCGGGGGCAGCTTGCCGGCCACGGAATAGATCTTGGTCACCTCCAGGGCCTCGTCGAAGGACAGGGGCGGCAGCACGGTCGGGATGCGGCTGGAGAGCATGGTCTTGCCGCTGCCGGGAGGACCGAGAAACAGAAGGTTATGATTGCCGGCGCAGGCGATCTCGATGGCCCGCTTGGCCCGCTCCTGGCCCTTGACCTCGTCGAAGTCCCGCATGAAGACCTCGCGCCGGGTCCACAGATCCTCCACGGCGCAGGTCGCGGGCGCGATTTCGATCTCGCCCAGCACGAAGCGCACGACCTCGGCCAGGCCGGAGCAGGCGAAAACGGGCAGGCCCTGGACCACGGCCGCTTCCTGGGCGTTGGCCGCCGGCACGATCAGGCCGCGCGCTCCGGCCGCCCTGGCGCGCAGGGCCAGGGGCAGGGCTCCGGTCACGGGCTTCAAATCCCCGGAAAGAGAAAGCTCTCCGGCCAGAAACAGGCCGGAGAGCTTTTCGGATGGAATCAGTTCGGCCCCGGCCAGAAGTCCCAGGGCCAAGGGCAGATCGTAGGCCGAACCCTCCTTGCGGATGTCGGCCGGCGCGATATTGACGGTGATGCGGCTGGGCGGGAGGCGGAAGCCGGTGTTTTTGAGGGCCGCGAAGACCCGCTCCTTGGATTCGCGCACCGCGCCCTCGGCCAAACCGACCATGATGAAGGCCGGCATGCCGGAGCGGGCCAAGTCCACCTCAAGCTCGATGGTGAATGCGTCGATTCCCAGCAGCGCGGCGGTGGCGACCTTGGCGATCATGACCCTATTCCACCAGTCGGCCGATGCGGTTCCAGCGGATGTCGGTCAGGCTGGCCCAGGACCAGTACAGGATAAGGGCCTTGCCCTCGATCTTTTCGCGGTCCACGAAGCCCCAGAAACGGGAGTCGTAGGATTCGTCGCGGTTGTCGCCCATGACGAAGTATTTCCCCTCGGGGACCATGACAGGGCCGAAATTGTCGCGGCGCTGGGTCGAGTTATGGGCCGCGTCCGTGTGCTGGATATACGACTCGGTCTGGAGCACGCCGTTGAGGAAAACCTGCTTGTCCTTGATCTCGACCACGTCGCCGGGAGCGCCGATGACGCGCTTGATGAAATCCTTGGACGGGTCCTCGGGAAACTCGAAGACGATGATGTCGCCGTGCTTGGGGCCCTCGCGCTTGACGACCATGATGTCGGTGAAGGGGATCTTCACGCCGTAGGCGAACTTGGTCACCAGCAGATGGTCGCCGATCTGCAGGGTCTGGAGCATGGACCCAGACGGGATCTTGAACGCCTGGACCACGAAGGACCGGATAAAAAACGCCAGAATGAGGGCCACGATGAGGGCCTCGGCGTATTCCTTGAGCATTGTCTGCCAACGAGGATTCATGTCTCTACCTGCCTATGTCGCCGCGAATGCGGTTCTTTGCGGTTGTGATGAGGCCACAGGGCCTAGTCGTCTGGTTGGAGGGCGGCCAGGAAGGCTTCCTGGGGAATTTCCACGCTGCCCATGCGCTTCATGCGCTTTTTGCCTTCTTTCTGTTTTTCCA
>CAYLNA010000273.1:0-3157 GCA_964384665.1 uncultured Desulfovibrionaceae bacterium
CCTAGAACATGGCCATCCCAACCCTGGAGACGTCATGATCCATCGCACTCTGAAATCCTGCCTCGATGACCTGGAGCGGACCAAGCAGCTGGTCCGCGTTGATACGCTCGTTGATCCCTATCTGGAAGTGGGCGCGATCCAGCGCCGGGTCTTCCAGGCTGGCGGTCCGGCCCTGCTCTTCACCAACGTGAAGGGCTCGCGCTTTCCCATGGCCGCCAATATTTTCGGCACGCTGCAGCGGACCAAATACATCTTCCGCTCCACCCTGCGCCGGGTGGAAGCCATGCTGGCGGCCAAGGCCGATCCGGCGGCCGTCATGAAAAAGCCGCTCTTGTGGCCGGGTCTGGCCCTGGGCGGGTGGCATACCCTGCCCAAGACCGTGGCCGACGGCCCGATTCTGCGCGGGAAAACGACCGTTTCCGACCTGCCCCAGCTCGTGTCCTGGCCCATGGACGGCGGGGCCTACGTGACCCTGCCCCTGGTCTATACCGAAAGTCCGTCCAAGCCCGGCTATATGGGCTCCAACCTGGGCATGTACCGCATCCAGCTTTCGGGCAACGAGTTCGAGCAGAACCGCGAAGTGGGCCTGCACTACCAGATCCATCGCGGCATCGGGTATCACCACGCCGAGGCCATCGAGCGTGGGGAACGGCTTCCCGTGAACATCTTTGTCGGTGGTCCGCCGGCCATGACCCTGGCCGCCATCATGCCCCTGCCCGAGGGTATCGCCGAGATCCTGTTCGCCGGAGCCCTGGGCGGGCATCGTATCCCCATGATCCGCCGGCCCGGCGAACTGCCCATTCTGGCCGAAGCGGACTTCTGCATCCGGGGCAGCATCGACCCCACGCGCCAGAAGCCCGAAGGACCGTTTGGAGACCATCTGGGCTATTACAGTCTGGTTCACGATTTTCCGGTCATGGCCGTGGACGAGGTCCTGCACCGCGAAGACGCCATCTGGCCGTTCACCACGGTCGGTCGTCCGCCCCAGGAAGACACCATGTTCGGGGCCTTCATCCACGAACTGACGGCCGATCTGGTGCCGCAGGTCTTTGGCGGCGTGCACGAGGTCCACGCCGTGGACGCGGCCGGGGTGCATCCGCTGCTCCTGGCCGTGGGCAGCGAACGCTACGTGCCCTATGCCGGTGAGCGGCAGCCCCAGGAACTGATCACCAACGGCCTCTCGCTCTTGGGCACGACCCAGACCTCGCTTTCCAAATACGTCATCCTGGCCGCGCGCGAGGACAATCCGGCCCTGTCCTGCCATAATGCGCCCGCGTTTTTCCGGCATGTCCTGGAACGGCTCGATCTGGGCCGGGACCTGCATTTCATCACCCGCACCACCATGGATACCCTGGATTATTCCGGAATCAGCCTGAACCAGGGCTCCAAGGTGCTGTGGACAGCGGCCGGCGGTCCCAAGCGCAGTCTGGCCACGCGTCTGCCGGACAGCCTGCCCATGCCGGATGGCTTTCACACGTCCCGTTTTTTCGCGCCGGGCATCCTGCTTCTGTCCGGTCCGGCCCACGCCCAGCCCCGCGACACCCACGACCCGGCCATGGACGAGTTGTGCCGCGCCCTGGAGCAGGCATCCGGCCTGGACGGCTTCCCGCTCATCGTGGTCGCGGACGATGCCGAATTCACCGCCGCGAACTGGGACAATTTTTTGTGGGTGACCTTCACCCGCTCCGATCCGGCCACGGACACCTACGGCCTGCACGGGTTTACCCACTGCAAGCACTGGGGCTGCCGGAACATGGTCGTGGACGCCCGTCTCAAGACCTACCACGCCCCGGCCCTGGTCGATGTGCCAGAAATCGAAAAAAAGGTGGACGCCCTTGCCCTGCCCGGCGGACCTCTGTATGGAATCCTCTAACCATCGAACAATATTGAACGAGGATATGCATATGCGCACCAAGATAGTGGCCACGCTGGGGCCGGCTTCCATGGACCAGCAGGTGATGAAGGACATGGTCGGGCTCGGGGTTCGGGTTTTCCGTCTCAATTTTTCCCATTCCGACGCGGCCCACTTCGGGCCGGTCATCCAGAAAATCCGCCAGGTCGAGGCCGAGACAGGAATCTGCCTGACCGTCATGGGCGATCTGTGCGGCCCCAAAATCCGCATCGGCGAGGTCAAGGGCTCGCCCCTGCAACTCCGCAAGGGCGCTTACGTCTGCCTCGGAACTCCGGGCATGGAGGACAAGAACGAAGGCGACATTTTCATCAGCCTGAACGTGCCTGAACTGCTCGAAGGCCTGGATGTCGGCATGCCCGTGTCCCTGTCCGACGGCATGCTTCAGTTCACGGTGATCAAGGTCGTCGAGAAGGACCGGCTGTTTGTGCTGGAAGCCTTGAACGGCGGCATCCTGACCTCGAACAAGGGCATCGCCTTTCCCGGCAAGACGCTGCGCGTCGCGGCCATGACCGACAAGGACCGGCGCGACCTGCATCAGGGCCTGGATATCGGCATCGACGCCGTGGCCCTGTCCTTCGTGCAGAGCAAGGACGACATCGAGGACATCAAGGCCGAAATCGCCAAACACGGGACCTGGATTCCGGTGGTGGCCAAGGTGGAGCGCAAGAACGCCGTGGATAAGCTCGATTCCATCCTGGAAGCCGCCGACGCCATCATGGTCGCGCGCGGCGATCTCGGCCTGGAATGCAGCCCGGCCGAGCTGCCCGTCATTCAGAAGAAGATCCTGCGCGCCTGCCGCCATGCCCAGAAGCCGGCCATTGTGGCCACCCAGATGCTGCTGTCCATGGTCAAAAACCCCATTCCGACCCGGGCCGAGTCCACGGACGTGGCCAATGCCATGATGGACGGCGCGGACTGCGTCATGCTGTCCGAAGAAACGGCCATCGGCAGCTATCCGGTCGAGGCCGTGCGCTTCATCAACGAGATCGCGCAGTACGCCGAACCCTATTATCTGGAACGCATCGAAGGCCCGTATCGGCCCAAAGCGGAAAAGAATCCGCCCAAATTCCTGGCCTATTCGGCCTGCCTCATGGCCGAGAACGCGGACAGCGCGGCCCTGGTCTGCCATTCGACCACCGGGGCCACAGCCCGTTACCTCAGCTCCCGCCGCCCGGCCCAGCCTATCTTCGCCATGACCACGGACACGCGCATCATGCGCTGGATGAACTTCTTCTGGAGCATCAC
>CAYLNA010000274.1:0-3155 GCA_964384665.1 uncultured Desulfovibrionaceae bacterium
GCCGACCATCTCGTCCACGGACAAATTCTTGGTGGTCGAGGCCAGGGCTTCGAGCATGAAATCATTGATTTCGGGCTTGCGGAAGCCCAGCACGGCGGCGTGCTCGGCATAGGCGGCGACGCCCTTCACGCCAATGATCAGGAGTTCGCGCAAAGAACGGACATCCTCGTTCTCCGTGGCCAGGATGCCCACGGTCTTGGCCTTGTCGGCAAAGGCCGAGGTCGGACCGGTCCAGGTGGCGGCATCGGGCAACGATTCGCTGAAATCCGCGCCGTGTTTGGCTTTGTAGGCGGCCAAGAACGCGGCGTTCAGCTTGTCGCGCCGTCCGAGGGCTTCTTCGATCAAGGCCACGAAGCGATCGTCGGCCCAGTTGGCGTTGGTGATGGTGGCGAAAAGCCCTTGCAGCACGAAGTCATCGTTGGAACGGTCCGGCTGCCCGAGTTCTTTCAATTTTTCACCGTAGACGGCGATGCCGCGCAGGACAAAGATCAAAAGATCCTGAAGGTTGGCGGTTTCTTCCGGCTTGCCGCACATGCCCTTGACCGTACAGCCTGTGTTCTTGGCCGTTTCCTGACACTGGAAGCAAAACATGGGACCTCCTTCACGGTTACTGATGTTTCCCCGGCCGCACGGCGGCCGGTCCTATATCCAAAATTCCGGATACCGCCGGTTTTTGGGAATGTTGTTGACGATCAGGGCGACCAGCACCAAGACCACGGCCCCGAGGCCGGCCGAGACAAACGGATACAAAAAACCCAAATCATGCACGGTCTTGCCGCCGATGACCGCGATCAGCGCCGTGGCGCCACCCGGAGGGTGCAGGGTCTTGGTCAGGTGCATGAGGGCGATGGCCGTGGCCACGGCCACGGCGGCCGCCAGCCAGGGCGTCGAGCCCAAGGTCTGCTGCACGCATACACCAATCAGGGCGGAAAGAACATGCCCCCCGATCACATTTCTCGGTTGGGCCAGGGGGCTGCGGATGGCGCCATACACCAGCACGGCCGTGGCGCCGAAGGAGCCGATCATGAGCGCCAGGCCGGCCTGGTCCATGAGCCGGGCGTGCAGAAGGCCCACGGCCGCGATGCCCACGAACGCGCCCACCCAGGACCATGCCACTTCGGCCAGGGGCACTCGTGGCGGGCTTTGCGTCGTGCCGTGCATTTTCTTGAAATACTCCACGCTCTACCTCCCGCACATGGAGCCGACAAGGTCGCTCCGAGTGACAAGGCCCAGCACCCGGCCGTCCGCGTCACAGACGGGCAAACGATTGATGGCGCGCGCGGAGAACAGCTCCGAGATCTCGGCCACGCTGGTCTCTGGCGCGGCCACGATGGGCGGCGCGCTCATGAGGTCGTCCACCCGCAGATGACGCAGGTCCGCGACCATGCAGCCCGAGGTGCGCAGACAGGTCGCGATCACGGCCATGAAGCTGGCCGCGCCCGGCAGACCCATCGCGCGCAGAAAATCCTTTTCCGAGACCACGCCGCGAATCCTACCCTGCCCGTCGAGCACCGGCGCGCCGCTGACACCGTGTCCGGCCATGAACGTGGCGGCCTCCATCGCGTCCATGCCCTGGCGCAGGCAATGCACGGGCGTGGTCATGATGTCCTCGGCCCGCCCCAGGGAACGAACGCGCTTCACGGCCAGGTCATAGGCCAGGGCGTAGATTTCCCGAAACGCGCCGGGCGTGATGTCCACATAGCCCTGCATGGCGCGCATGGCCTCGAGCACGTCGTCTTCGGTCAGGTCTATGAGTCCGCATTGATCCGTCATAGAGTTCTCCTTCATGTTGCGTTTCCTCTCCGGCGCTTCCACCGAAAGGGCTTCCGGCTCATCGCCCCCTAAACGGGTCAAGGGTCCGCGACCCTTGCGGGGCGTGGGGCGGAGCCCCGCATCTTTCTTTTCAGAATTCCCGCCCCTCTCCGGCCTCCTCGTGGGTGCGGCCGTCGCGGATGTGGTACAGCCGCTTGAAGGTCGGGATGATTTTCTCGTCGTGGGTGACGACGATGATGGCGGTCTCGAAACGAGCGGCCATGTCGTTCAAAATGCGGACCACGGCCATGGCCCGTTCGCTGTCCAATGGAGCCGTGGGCTCGTCGGCCAGGATAACCGGCGGCCTGTTGACCAGGGCGCGGGCAATGGCCACGCGCTGCTGCTCGCCGCCGGAAAGCCGGGACGGCATGGCCCGGGCGCGGTGCTGGACATCGAGGGCGGTCAAAAGCTCCAGGGCGCGCGATCTGGCCTGGGCGTTGGGCGTCCCGGCCAGCATGGGCAAAAGCGCGACATTGTCGGTCACGTCCAGAAACGGAATGAGATACGGGGCCTGAAAAATGAATCCGATCTTGTCCCGGCGCAGGGCGCGCAGATCGTGGATCTTCCAGCCCTCGTCGTAGATGATTGTCTCGCCCAGGGTCATGCGTCCGGCCGTGGGCTCGATGACCGCGCCCAGACATTTGAGCAGGGTGCTCTTGCCCGAACCCGAAGGCCCGATGAGCCCGACCACCTCGCCGGGGGCCACGCTCATGTCCACACTCTTCAAGGCGTCCACGGCGGTGTCGCCCTGGCCGTAGCGCTTGCGCATGTTCTCGATGCGGATGCCGTGCATGTCAGCCCCCTATGGCCTCGGCCGGATCGATCTTGAGCGCGGCGTGAATGGCCATGACGCTGGACGCGGCGCAGATGACCATGATCACGGCGAAACCGCGCGCGGCGTCTCCCGGCAAAAGCAGGACGTATTTGGGAAAAATGGGAGCCCAAAGCGTGGCCGCGATCTTGCCGACGACAAAGCCGATGAGCCCAAGCCCCAGGGCTTGTTGCAAAATCATGCCGGCGATGGTCCGGTCCTTGGCGCCGATGAGCTTCAAGACCGCGATTTCCCGGATTTTGCCCATGGTCAGGGTGTAGATGATGAAGGCGACGATGGCCGCGCTGACCACGGACAAAATGACCAGGAACATGCCGATCTGACGCGACGATGTCGCGATGACCTTGTCGACCATGATCTCTTCCATCTGGGTCCGGGTGAGAACCTGCATTCGGGTCCAACGCTGGATGCTTCGGGCCACGGTTTCCGGGTCATGGCCGGGCCGCAGGCGCACCAGGACGGCATTGACGTTGGCATTGCCGGTCTGCGTCGTTCCGGCGGCCGCCATCTG
>CAYLNA010000275.1:0-1512 GCA_964384665.1 uncultured Desulfovibrionaceae bacterium
AAGGCCCCGGCCGCGATGAACAGGATATGATCGGTGCGGACCATGCCGTATTTGGTGTTGACCGTGCTGCCCTCGACAATGGGCAACAGGTCGCGCTGCACGCCCTCGCGGGACACGTCGGCCTTGCCCGAATGATTGCCGCCGCAGATTTTGTCGATTTCGTCCAGAAACACGATGCCCGATTCCTGCACCCGCTCGCGGGCGATCTCATGGACCTTGTCCATGTCGATCAGGCGCTCGCATTCGGATTGAATCAAAATTTCGTAGGCATTCTTGACCCGGACCTTCTTGGTCTTCTTGCGCTTGGGAAAGACCTTGGAAAACATGTCCCGCATCTGCATTTCCATGCCTTCCATGCCCGGAATGCTCATGACCTGGACATTGGATCCGCCGGCGTCGACCTCGACCTCGACCAAACGGTCATCGAGCTTGCCCGCCCGCCAGAGCTGGCGGAGCTTTTCGCGAGTGGAATCGGAGCTGGATAGTTCCGGACCGATATACTCGACCGCGCCGGACTCCAGCGGCTTGGTCGGCAGCAGAACGTCCAACAGGCGTTCCTCGGCCGAGGCCTCGGCCTTGACCCGCACGCTGGCTTCCTCTTCCTGTCGGACCAGATTGACCCCGATCTCCATCAGATCGCGGATGATGGATTCCACGTCCCGGCCGACATAGCCGACCTCGGTGAACTTGGTCGCCTCGACCTTGAGAAAAGGCGATCCGGCCAGCTTGGCCAAACGGCGGGCGATCTCGGTCTTGCCCACGCCCGTGGGCCCGATCATGAGAATGTTCTTGGGCGCGATTTCCTCGGCCAGTTCCGGATCGAGCTGACGCCGCCGCCAGCGGTTGCGCAGGGCGATGGCCACCATGCGCTTGGCCTGGATCTGGCCGACGATGTATTTGTCCAATTCGGACACGATTTCGCGGGGGGTGAGGGTATTCATCAGGCTTTCCTGGTCACGGTTTCAAAGACAATGTGATCGTTGGTGTAGACGCAGATCTCGGCCGCGATGGCCATGGACCTGCGCACGATCTCCTCGGCCGAGAGGTCGGTGTTGCGGCGCAGGGCCCTGGCGGCGGACAAGGCGTAGGCCCCGCCCGAACCGATGGCGGCCACTCCGTCGTCGGGCTCGATGACATCGCCGGTGCCGCTGAGCATGAGGATGGTCTCGGTGTCGGCCACCAGCAGCATGGCCTCCAGCCGGCGTAGATATTTATCGTTGCGCCAATCCTTGGCCAGTTCCACGCTGGCCCGGACCAGATTGCCGCCGAATTCTTCAAGTTTCGCTTCAAATTTTTCAAACAGCGTAAAGGCGTCGGCCGTGGACCCGGCGAAGCCGCAGATGATCCGGTCCCGGTACAGTCGGCGCACCTTGCGGGCTCCGTGCTTGATGGCGATGGCCTGGCCCAGGGTGACCTGGCCATCGCCGGCGATGGCCACGCCATGGTCGTCCTTGACGGCCAGAATGGTTGTTCCGCGCATTTCCTGCATGATGATATCCTTGGTTGGCGCGC
>CAYLNA010000275.1:1612-3154 GCA_964384665.1 uncultured Desulfovibrionaceae bacterium
AATATTTACCAGCCCCTCCGGGAGAGGGGCCACGGCGTAGCGTCAAGCGCGAGACAGGTTCGATTGCCGTGGACACCTCCCAGGTGCCACGGCTTTTTCATTTTCATGTCACGGGAGGACGCCCATGCTTTACGATGTGTCGAACGAGACCATGCCCCGGGAGGAGCTGGAAGGCCTGCAACTGCGCCGGCTCAAGTCCATGGTCGAACGGGTTTATTACAATGTGCCGTTCTATCAGAAAAAATTCACCGAGGTCGGGATCAAGCCCGAACAAATCCGCTCCCTGGCCGACCTGAAATACCTGCCCTTCACGGAAAAGCAGGACCTGCGCAACAACTACCCCTTCGGCCTCTTCGCCGTGCCCCGCGACCATGTGGTCCGCGTGCATGCTTCGTCCGGCACCACGGGCAAGGCCACGGTGGTCGGCTACACCCAGCGCGACGTGAACACCTGGGCCGAACTCATGGCCCGGTCGCTGATGTGCGCCGGCGGCAGCCGCCGCGACATCGTGCACAATGCCTACGGCTACGGCCTCTTCACCGGCGGACTGGGCATGCACTACGGCGTGGAGCGCCTGGGCGCGACCATCCTGCCCATCTCCGGCGGCGGCACGCGGCGGCAGGTCATGCTCATGCGCGATTTCGGCTCGACCATCATCTGCAGCACCCCCTCCTATGCCCTCTTCCTGTACGAGGCCATTTTGGAAGCCGGCATCAAAATCGAGGACCTCAAGCTGCACACCGGCATTTTTGGGGCTGAACCCTGGAGCGAGAAGATGCGCTCCGAAATCGAGGACAAGCTGCGCATCAAGGCCCTGGACATCTACGGCTTGTCCGAAATCATGGGGCCGGGCGTGGGCATGGAATGCCGCGACGCGCAAGATGGGCTGCACATCTGGGAAGATCATTTCCTGTTCGAAATCATCGACCCCGAAACGGGCGAGCAACTGCCCCTGGGCGAAACGGGCGAGCTGGTCATCACGACCATCACCAAGGAAGCCCAGCCCCTGGTTCGTTACCGCACCCGGGACATCACCTGCATCAACGCCATTCCCTGCAAATGCGGCCGAACCCATCGTCGTATCACCCGCATCCAGGGCCGCAGCGACGACATGCTCATCATCCGGGGCGTGAACGTCTTCCCGCAGCAGATCGAGACCATTCTGCTGGAAACCCAGGGCGTGGCCCCGCACTACCAGCTCATCCTGACCCGCGAGGGCAGCCTGGACATGCTGGAGGTTAAGGTCGAGGTCGACGAAAAAATCTTCTCCGACGAAATCAAGCATTTACAGCGTATCGAAGCCAAGATACAAAAGAATATCAAGGAATTCCTGGGCGTCACCGCCAAGGTGACCCTGTCCGAACCGCGAAGCATCGAACGTTTCGAGGGCAAGGCCAAGCGCATCATCGACCAGCGCAACTCGTAAAACCAGGCGGGCGCGAACCCGTCGCGCCCCCATCCCAGACCGGGAGGAACCATGAAAGTTGAACAGATTTCCGTCTTTCTGGAAAACAGAGCCGGCCGCCTGGCCGAGGTGA
The DNA here is from genome assembly GCA_964384665.1 of uncultured Desulfovibrionaceae bacterium. GTDB lineage: Bacteria > Desulfobacterota > Desulfovibrionia > Desulfovibrionales > Desulfomicrobiaceae > Desulfomicrobium. Next base: position 3,151 of record CAYLNA010000275.1, read on the forward strand.
CCAA
>CAYLNA010000276.1:0-3139 GCA_964384665.1 uncultured Desulfovibrionaceae bacterium
CTGGGCCGAGCGGCTGCTCGCTCGCGGCTGGCATTTGTCCGTGCCTGGAACCGTGACGTATGCCAAAAGCGAAGCCCTGCGCGAGGCAGTCACTATCATTCCGGCGGACCGCCTGCTGCTCGAAACCGACTCGCCGTACCTGTCCCCGGAGCCTTACCGGGGCAAACCCAACGAACCAGCCCTGATCGGTTTCACGGCCCGTGAAATCGCTCGTCTGCGCGGCGAGGACATGAACGAGCTGTGGCTTCGCTGCGGGGATAATGTCCGCAGTTTTTTTGGCCTGAGCTGAACGTCGCGCGGTGCTGCTGCGGCCAAGCCAGATGAAGTTGCTTTCGGCCCGGGCCTCGCGCCGAATAGGCGCTAGACCGGCATAGTCACCGTGACAATGGTTTCGTTGCGTTCGTCCGACGTTTCCATGGCGATATGGCCGCCCTGGGCCTCGATCATTAGCTTGGCCGAATATGTCCCCAGCCCCGTGCCCTTGATCTTGCCCCGGGTGACATACTTTTCGAAGAAGCGGTCCCGGATTTCCATCGGAACCGCGCCGACATTGATGATCTGAATGGCGCAGGCTTGGCCGTAGTCGATCCGGACCAGCACGATGCCGCCCTCGGGAGACGCTTCCAGGGCGTTTTGCAGAAGGTTGACCAACACCATGCGCAGCAAGAAGCGTGTGCCCTGCACGATGGATGTCTCGGAGTTGATGGGCTGCCGCTCCACATGTCTGCCGCTCTGACACGGCATCATCCGCAGATGCGCGACGACCTCGTCCAAAAGTGCGGTGAGATCGATGTTCTCCACCAGATATTCAACACAGCCGCTTTCTATCTTGTAGAGTTCCAAAGAAAGGTTGAGCAGATCAAGCATGCTCTGTCCCGCACGTTCGAGCAGGATGGCGAACTCCTTGTCCTCGTCGCTCAGGGTCGGGCTTTCCACGAGCAGTCGGGCCACATTGATCGCGCACCCGGCCGGCGCGCGCAGATCGTGCCGCAGGATGCGTTCGATGTCCTCGCGCAGTTCTTCGTTCCGTTTGCGGTCCGAGATGTCGACATGCGTGCCGACCATGCGCAGCGGCCGCCCGTCGGACGTCCATTCCAGGCATTTCCCCCGGTCCTGGACCCAGACCCAGTGGCCGTCCTTGTGCCGCATGCGCGCCTCGCAGTCGTACACCTCGGCGCGGCCCTCGAAATGGGCCTTCACGCGTGCGTCGGATGCGCGCGCGTCATCGGGATGGCAGAGGTCGATCCAGGTCCGGATCGTGGTCGGTTGCAGTTCGGCCAGCGAATAGCCCAAGATTTCCGCCCAACGCTCGTCGAAAATGGTCTCCCCGGTCCGCACGTTCCAATCCCACAGGCCGGCGTGGGTTCCGATCAGGGCCATGCCCAGCCGCTCCTCGCTCTGGCGCAGCATCCGTTCGATCCGCTTGCGTTCGGTGATGTCGATCATCACGGTCAGGGAATGGTCCCGTGTTTGGCCCTTGATCAGGTCGCCAAAGAATATTCCCTCGCGGATGGAGCCGTCCGTGCAGCGCACGCGCAATTCCCGGTCGCGCAGGTGTTCGTTTTCCGCAAGGACCTTGAACGCGGAGTCGTGCAGTTCGGGCTCGACGAAAAGTCCGAGGTCCGCCGCCGTCCGCCCCAGAACTTCGGCCCGCGTGTACCCAAAGGTCCGGAGAAAGGCCGCGTTCACGTCGACAATGCGCCGGTCGGGAACGGAACTGAGAACCATCGGGGCCGGGCTGCCGCGAAATACGCCCTCGAAGCGCTGGTTGGCCTCCTCCGTCGCGCTCAAGTCCTTGGAAATGCCGAAGACGCAGGCCTTGTTCCGCCATGTTCCGGGCCAGACCCGGGTTTCCACGGGGACATGGACTCCATCCTTGCGGCGGAGCGGCAACGGGCAGCTTTCGCGGGCCCGCGTCATCATCTCGGCGAAGATTTCCTCCGCCTCGGCCCGGCGTTCGGGCGGGTGCATGTCCAGGACGGATTTGCCGATCACTTCATGCGGGGCATAGCCCAGGGTGCGCGTCACGGCGGCGTTGCCCGCCAGAATCCGGCCCTCGGGTTCGATGACCCAGGCCAGATCGCCCATGCTCTCGAAAAAATCCCGAAAACTCGCCTCGCTGTCCCGGAGGGCCCGGGCCGTGGCGTCGCGCTGCTTTGACAGCGCATGCTGGAGATAAGCCACGCTGGCCGCGCTCCAGACGTAGAGCTGAACCAGGAGCAACCGGGAGTCGGAATCCAGGGGCGGCGTCAGGGAGGCGAGTCCGGACGTGGCGCTGGCGATGGCCACCAGGGCCAGCATGTTGGTGAACAGGGTCACCAGGCGCGACCCGAAGCGCATGGCCGGCCAGGACAGCAGCGCGACCATCAGATAGGGTCCGGGCGCGAACATGGAGCCCGTCGCGTGGGCGTCGTATGTCGCCATGGCGGCAATGGTCCAGACGACGAGCAGGGCGGCGGCCTCGACGGCCTTGCGTGGCGTTCGCGGCGGCAGGAGCGGTCGATTCCAGGTGGACCAGCTGACCACGAGCGGGGTGACCAGAAAGATGCCCAGGCCGTCGGCCACGACCCAGGTTTTCCAGAAGTCATGAAACGGCGCGATGCCGGCCATGGCCGCCGTGCCCGCCCCAAGAACCGCCGTGCCCGCGTTGATGCCCACGGCGGCACCAAAGAGGGCCAGCACGTCCTTCACGCGGTGAAAGCGGATCGTCGTGCCGCAGCAGGCCCGCATCCACAGCGCGCTCCCGAACGATTCCGCGACATTGGCCAGCATGAATCCGACGCTGTTGGCCAGAGGCCGTCCGGCGCTGAGATTGGCCGCGTTTCCGGCCAGGAAAATGGTCAGGGCCAGGGCCGGCCACGACGCGCGCGGGGAAAGCAGAAACGAGGCCAGGCCGATGCCGGCCGCCGGCCAGATGATGGCGAGGATGTTTTCCGATTCGGGAAAAATCAATCCCAGGCGACAGGCCAGGAAATACGCCACAAAAACGAGGCCGATGGTTGTGAAGCGTCGGAAGGAAGGCCGAATGTCGCGTCTGTCGAGCGCTTCCCCCGGCGTCCGAATTTCGTGCATGAATTCTCCATAACGCCGTTTTGGCGGCGAACCGTATTCGTTGAGTTGTCAGCGCCGGGGCCGCATT
>CAYLNA010000277.1:0-3135 GCA_964384665.1 uncultured Desulfovibrionaceae bacterium
CGCTGGCCGCCGGAAAGTTGGTGCGGAAAACTGGCCAGACGCGTGGCCGGCTCGGGAATGCCGACCAAGTCCAGTAACTCCAGGACACGTTGCCGGGAGTCGACGCCCGGCCGGTGCAGGGCCACGCTCTCGGCGATCTGGCGGCCGATGGGATGGAGCGGATTGAGGGAGGTCATGGGTTCCTGGAAGATCATGCCCACCCGGCCCCCGCGCACCTCGCGCAATTCTCCCTCGGACACGGCCCCCAGGTTTTTGCCTTCGAAAAAAATATCGCCGCGCACCTCGGCCTGGGCCGGCAAAAGACGCAGCACGGACAGGGCGGTCACGGACTTGCCGGACCCGCTCTCCCCGACCAGGGCGCAGGTCTGTCCGCGCCGCACGGTCAGGCTCACCCCGCGCACGGCCGAAACGCATCGGCCCTCGACGCGGAAATCCACTGCCAGGTTCTCGATACGGAGCAATGCGTCAGTTGCCGTGGCGGGGATCAAAGGCATCGCGCACTCCTTCTCCGATAAAGACCAACAGGCTCAAAAGCAGCCCCAGCACCACGAACGCCGAGAGACCAAGCCAGGGTGCCTGAAGGTTGTTCTTGCCCTGGGCCAGCAGCTCGCCCAGGGACGGCGAACCCGGAGGCAGGCCGAAACCCAGGAAATCAAGGGACGTCAATGTGGTAATGGACCCGCTGACGATGAAGGGCATAAAGGTGATGGTCGCGATCATGGCATTGGGCAGGATGTGCCGGAACATGATGACCCGGTCCGGCAGGCCCAGGGCCTTGGCCGCGCGCACGTATTCCAGATTGCGGCCGCGCAGAAACTCGGCCCGGACCACGTCCACCAGACTCATCCAGGAAAAAAACAAGGTCACCCCCAAAAGCCACCAAAAGCCCGGCGTGACCAGGGACGCCAGGATGATGAGGATGAACAGCCCCGGCATGCCGGACCAGATTTCCAGCAACCGCTGTCCGGCCAGGTCGATCACGCCGCCATGATATCCCTGCACCGCCCCGACCAGAACGCCGAGGACCGAACTGGCCAAAGTCAGGGTCAGACCGAAGAGGACGGACAGGCGCACTCCGTAGATGATCCGGGCCAGCACGTCCCGGCCCTGATCATCGGTGCCAAGCCAGTTTTCATGCGAGGGCGGAGCCGGGGCCGGCACGGGAAGATCGTAGTTGATGGTTCGGTAGCTGTAACGGATGGGCGGCCAGAGCATCCAGCCCTTGGCCCGGATCAGATCCTGGACATACGGATCGCGGTAGGCGGCCTCGGTTTCGAAATCGCCGCCGAACACGGTTTCCGGATAGGCTTTCACAACCGGGGCGTAGAACGCGCCGTCGAAATACACCAGAAGTGGTCGGTCGTTGGCGATGAATTCCGCGCCCAGGCTGGACAGGAACAGGAAAAGAAACACCCACAAGGACCAGAAGGCGCGCCGATTGGAACGGAAGGCGCGCAGACGACGGCGGACAATGGGATTCACGACTCCCTCCGGCCGCTGAAATCGATGCGCGGGTCGACCAGCATGTAGGTCAGATCGGAAATCAGTTTGGTCACCAGACCGATCAGGGTGAAAATATAGAGGGAACCGAACATGACCGGATAATCGCGACCGATGGTCGCCTCAAAGCCCAAGAGACCCAGGCCGTCCAGGGAAAAGATGACCTCGATCAAGAGCGACCCGGTGAAAAACATGGAAATGAAGGCCGCCGGAAACCCGGCGATGATAAGCAGCATGGCATTGCGGAAAACATGACGATACAGGACACGGCCTTCGCTCAATCCCTTGGCCCTGGCCGTGAGCACGTACTGTTTGCCGATCTCGTCCAAAAAGGAGTTTTTGGTCAGCATGGTCAACGTGGCGAATCCGCCGATAACCATGGCCGAGACCGGCAACACCAGATGCCAGAAATAGTCCGTGATCTTGCGCCACATCGAAAACTCGGCCCACCCCGGCGAGGTCAGGCCGCGCAGGGGGAACCAATTGAAATAGCTGCCACCGGCAAAAAGCACCACGAGCAGAATGGCGAAAAGAAAGACCGGAATGGCGTTGCCGACGATCATGACCGTGCTCGTCCAGACATCGAAGCGCGAGCCATGGCGCACGGCCTTGGCGACGCCGAGCGGTATGGAAAGCGTGTAGATGATGAGGGTGCTCCACAGACCCAGGGATAGAGAGACCGGAATTTTTTCGGCAATGAGTTCCGTGACCTTCTTGCTGCGAAAAAAACTCTCGCCCAGCTCGAAGGTGGCATAGCTTTTGAGCATGGCGAGGTAACGCTCCCAGATGGGCTTGTCGAAACCGTACATACGCTCGATGCGGGCCACCAACTGCGGGTCCAGCCCCTGTGCCCCGCGATAGACGGAAGAACCCGATGCTTCCGAACGGGCGGCATCCGCCCCCGGTCCGCTGACACGGGCCGCAGCGGCCACGTCCAGGCCCTGCAAACGGGCGATCATCTGCTCCACCGGCCCGCCGGGCGCGACTTGCACGATGAAGAAATTAAGCGTCAGGATGCCCAGAATGGTGGGCACGATCAGGGCCAACCGCCGCAGAATGTAGACGAACATTATTTGAGCCCCAGCCCTCGCCGTTTGGCCGCCAAGCCCTGCTCCTTGGCTGGATCGACCCACCAGGACTGGGTATCCAGGCCATACTCCGCCGTTTTTTCCGGCCGTCCGAACTTGTCCCAATAGGCCACCCGCCAGGATGTGACGTGCCAATGCGGGATGACATACCAGCCCCACAACAGTGCCCGGTCCAGGGCCTTGCAGCGCAGGATGAGGCTTGGCCGATCCGGCGCGGCGATGACCAGATCGACCAGGGCGTCGATGGCCGGATTCTTGACGCCGCAGTAGTTTCGCGATCCCGGCGTATCGGCCGAGGCCGAGTGCCAGAAGGAGCGCTGCTCGTTGCCCGGCGACAGAGACTGGCCGAAGCTGCCGACGATCATGTCGTAATCAAAGGTGTTGAGTCGCTCCAGATACTGGGAGGTGTCGACCATGCGCACCTTCATGCCGATGCCCAACCGAGTCAGGTTGCGCTGAAACGGCAGAACCACTCGCTCGAAATCCGGCTGCACCAGGAGCATCTCGAATTCGAAGGGCTGGCCGTCCTTGGTCAGCTTGCCATTTT
>CAYLNA010000278.1:0-3118 GCA_964384665.1 uncultured Desulfovibrionaceae bacterium
CGGCAGGTTGTTGAGGTGCTTGTGGTCGAGTTCGTCGGTGACGATCTTGAGCTGACGCTTGAGTTCCTTGAAGTCCATGAGCAGCCCGAGTTTCGGATCAAGACTGGTCCCGACCACGTCGACCTCGACGCTGAAATTGTGGCCGTGCATGTTCTCGCACTTGCCCTCGTAATGCCGCAATTGGTGCGAGGAGCTGAAATCCGAACTGACCCGCAGCCGCCATTGTCCCTGAGCCACGCCGCCTCCTATGCCTGTTTCCAATTTTCGAAATCCCGCCAGAATTCCGGACACGGCGCGACCATGAAGTCCGGCCCGAACTGCAGGCGGCAGACAAATTCGTCCCGCACCAGATCGATCTGGACCGGGGCCTGACCCGGATACTGCTTCACCAGGGCGCCAAGCCCGTCCCAATCAAGCGGTTTGCCATTGGCGCGCACGAAGAGCACCACCGGATCTGTCCCCTGCCCGACCACGCTGGCCAGGGGTTTGAAGCCCTCGGCCAGCAATTTGGGCTTTTTCGGGCCTTCCTCGGTTTCCTCGTCCCCGTTCATTTCCCGCTTGCCCACGGTCCCGATCAGAAGCAGCGGTTCCTCGGAAGCGAGCAACTCCTTGTACTGGCTGTAGGGTTCGGTGAAGACGATGGCCTCCCCCGACCCGCTCAAGTCCTCGATGGCGCAAAAGGCCATGCGATCGCCTTTCTTGGTCACGATGACCTTGGTCGCGGTGACCAGCACCGGTACCTGCACCGACGTCTTCTCCGGCAAGTCCGCGCATTGGGCCAGGGAATGATAGCCCATGCGACGGATCTCCTGACGGAACGGCTGCAGAGGATGACCGATCAGGAAAAAACCGAAGGCTTCTTTTTCCATGCGGCATTTTTCGTCATCGCCGAACTCCGGAATCCCGGCCTCCTCGCTCTCAATGCCCAAACCGGTAAGATTGCAGGTGTTTTCCTCGACCATGCTCAGAAAGGAAAGCTGACCCGAGGTTTTGCGCTTGGCCCGCTTCTGGGCCATGGCCTGGACCTTGTCCAATCCGGCCAAAAGCGCGGCCCGGGAGCAGCCAAAACTGTCCATGGCTCCGGACTTGATCAGACATTCCAGAACTTTCTTGTTGACCTTGCGCAGGTTCACGCGCTGGCAGAAATCGAGCAGGCTGGTGTACGGCCCGTCCTTTTCCCGCTCCTCGACAATGGATTCCACGGCCGCTTCGCCCACGCCCTTGATTCCCGACAAGCCATAACGGATGGACTCGTCCTCGACGGTGAATTCATTGAAGCTCTTATTGATGTCCGGGGCCAGGACCTCGATGCCCATGTCCCGGCAAGCGCTGACGTGGGAGAGGATCTTGTCCGAGTTGGAGACTTCCGAGGTGATGATGGCGGCCATGAATTCGGCCGGATAATGGGCCTTCACGTAGGCCGTCTGGTAGGAAATGACGGCGTAGGCCGCGCTGTGGGACTTGTTGAACCCATAGCCTGCGAATTTTTCCATCAAGTCGAAGATGTATTCGGCCGCTTCCTGGGAAATGTTGTTTTCCTTGGCCCCGTCCAGAAAGCGCACGCGCTGCTTGGCCATCTCGGCCGGGTCCTTCTTGCCCATGGCCCGGCGCAGGTTGTCGCCCTCGCCCAGGGAGTACTTGGCCAGGTCCGAGGCGATCTTCATGACCTGTTCCTGATAGAGGATAACGCCGTAGGTATCCTCCAGGATGGGATGGACCACGGGCGCAAGCTCCGGATATTCGTACTCGACCGTGCGCAGGCCGTGCTTGCGGCCGATGAAATCATCGACCATGCCGGACTCCAGGGGACCGGGACGGTACAGGGCCAAGAGCGCGATGATGTCCTCGAAGCAGGATGGCTTGAGCCCCCGCAGCACTCGGCGCATGCCGTCGGATTCCAGCTGGAACACGCCGTCGGTCTCGCCCCGGCACAACAGTTCGAAGGTCTGGGGATCGTCCAGGGGGAGCTTTTCCAGGATGGGCGCGGGCTTGTTGTTCTTGCGGATCAGCTTCAGGGCGTCGTCGATGACGGTCAGGGTCTTGAGGCCCAGAAAGTCGAACTTGATCAGGCCGACCAGCTCGACCTTCTTCATGTCGAACTGGGTCACCACCTCCCCGTTCTTGCCCTTGTGCAGGGGCAGATACTCGACCATGGGCTTCTGGGAAATGACGATGCCGGCGGCGTGGATGGACGAATGCCGGGCCAGCCCCTCCAAACGGCGACCCACATCGTAGAGCTTCTTGAAGCGGGAATCGCTGTCGATGAGCGGTCGCAGGTCCGGCTCCTCGACCAATGCCTTGGTCAGGGTCATCTTCAAATCGTCGGGGACGAGCTTGGCGATGCGGTCCGCGTCCTTGAGGCTGATATCCAGTGCCCGCGCCACGTCACGGATGACGCCCTTGGCCTTCATGGTCCCAAAAGCCACGATCTGGGCCACATGATCGGCCCCGTATTTCCGGGAGACGTATTTGATGACCTCGTCGCGGCGGTTGTAACAGAAGTCGACGTCGATATCGGGCATGGACGCGCGTTCCACGTTCAAAAAACGCTCGAAAAAGAGCTTGTACCGGATCGGGTCCAGGTCCGTGATCTTGAGCGAATAGGCCACCAGGGATCCGGCGGCCGAGCCGCGCCCTGGTCCCACGGGAATGCCGTTGGATTTTGCCCAGTTGATGAAGTCCTGCACGATCAGGAAGTAGGCCGGAAAGCCCTTCTCGATGATGACGTTAAGTTCGAATTCCAACCGCTCGCGATAGGCCTGCTCGTCCACTTCATACGGCAGGGCCTTGATGCGCTCGATCAGCCCGGCTTCGGCCAAACGGCGGAATTCCTCGTCCAGGCTGGAGCCTTCGGGCACGTCGTAGACCGGAAAAAAATGCTGCTTGAGCTTGAACTCCACTTCGCACAGATCGGCGATGCGTCCGGCGTTCTCGATGGCCTCGGGGCAATGGGCGAAAGCCGCCTCCATTTCCTCGGGGGCCTTATAGTAAAACTCGTTGGTGTCGAATTTCAGGCGCTGCTTTTCCGTGGCGATCTTGCCCGTGCCCACGCAAAGAAGGATGTCATGGGCCTCGTAGTCGTCCTTGCCCAAATAGTGACAGTCGTTGGTGGCGACCA
>CAYLNA010000279.1:0-3102 GCA_964384665.1 uncultured Desulfovibrionaceae bacterium
TAGGTGGTTTTGTATGACAATTCCGTATGGAATATGTGACGAAATTGGCAAATTTTGCCTTGTCGCAGTGTGGGCGGGGGATGCGCGGGCGGATCAGGCTAGGTCTGTCGCCGGGCCGGGTGGGGGCTGCTTTGTCCGTAACTTGTGCGGTGTGGTTTTGGGTTTTGTATTGATGACAACGTCCTCGGGAGGGAAAATTGACGGCTGACAGATCCGGAGTTGTCGGAACATCATGAGCGGGCCTGAGGGGATCATTCTTCCGCCGCGCGGGCCCGTTCCGCTCTGAGGACAATGCGCGTGATTTCGGACGGCACGCCGAGGCGGGCGGAGAATCCTCCCCACAGCCCGGTTCCGGGACTGACATAGAGCTTCATGCCGTTTACGTCATATAGGCCATTGACCAACCCACCGTTATAGGACGCGATCAGCCGCTGGATGAAGACCATGTGCCCGCCGTGGGTGTGTCCGGAGAGTTGCACATCGGCCAAGGTGCTGGCGGCCGCGCCGGGACGATGATCCAACAGGATGCGCGTTACGTCCGGCGCGCCAGCAAAGGCCGTGGCCGCATCCGGACCTTTGCCGCCAAAACGCCGCTCCTGGATGTCCGGGACACCCGCGATGACGAGCTTCTCTCCCTCGACCGACAGCACCCGATGTTCGTTGCGCAGCATGTCGATGCCCAAATTCTCGAAGACCGGAAGCCAGTTGTGGGCCTGAAAATAGTATTCGTGGTTGCCGGTCACGCCGAACACCCCGTATCTGGCCTTCAGCTCCGCAAAAGGCTCGACCTCGCGGCCAATCCGGTCCGGCGCGCCGTCGATCATGTCCCCGGTCACGGCGATGACATCCGGGCGCAGGCTGTTGGTCTTTGCAACCACGCTTTGCAGCCAGTCCCGCCTCAAAAGCGACCGGATATGCAGATCCGTCAACTGCACCACGGTGAAGCCGTCCAGCCTGGCCGGAAGTTTCGGCGCCGTGATCTCTACCGTGCGCACATCGGGAACCTTCACGGCCTGCCACGTAGCCCAGGCCGCAAGCACCAGCGCGGACCCGAGCAGGACTGCGCTTCGGCAGGCCGGGGTCAACGGCAGACGCCACGCGCTGCCAAACTTGCGGGCCAGCCACAAGGTCAGGGCCAGGGTGTCTTTCATGAACAGCAGAAAAGTCAGGATGACTAGGGCGGCGTACAGCGTCTCCATGGTCAGGATGACCGGGCGCGGCAGGTCCGGCGCGAAAAAGGAGCCGCCGAACTGTTCGTAGGCCAGATACTTCATGCCGGCGGCGAACAGCGCGAGCGCGGCCGCCGCCTTGGCCGGAGCATGCCAGCGCAGGGGCAGGACGAGGCTTGAAAACGCGTAGAGGCAAAGCATCAGCGAGGGGAGAAGCAGTCGCATACGGTCCTGATACGGCTATAGCCTGTCGGTTAGGGATGAGGCGAAGGGCAAAACAATCGCGCGGCCAAATGCCGTGTTCTTGGCTTCTAGCCGCGCTTGGGGTTGTGAACCAGCGCGAATTCTCCGAAATTTTTGCCTGATTCTCCGAGACAACCATGTCCACCCCGGAACTCCAGCTTGCTTCCATCGTCACGTTTGGAACGATGCCTCGGAGAATCAGGCAAAAAATCAGCAGGATCGGGTCTTCATTTCACGTGACCCGAGGGCTAGGCATGTGAACGTGCGCGGGTGGCCGGTTGCGACCACGCGAGGGCGAGGATCGGGCACTCCGGGGCGCCAGGGAAGCCATCCCTGTCGCCACCTATATACAAAGCGAGGAACTGGTGATGCTGTACAGGAAGATGCCGAAAAACGGGGATGAACTCTCCATCCTGGGCTTTGGGTGCATGCGCCTGCCCATGACTGACGGGAAGATCGACGAGGCCCGCGCCATCGCCCAGATCCGTGGAGCCATCGAGAGCGGGGTCAATTACGTGGACACGGCCTGGCCCTATCACGGCGGGGAAAGCGAGCCCCTGCTCGGGCGCGCCCTGCGGGACGGCTACCGGGAGCGGGTCAGGATCGCGACCAAGCTCCCGACCTGGCTGATTACCAGCCGGGCGGACATGGACCGCTATCTGAACGCCCAGCTGGAGCGGCTGGGCACGGACCATATCGACTATTATCTGCTGCACGCCCTGGAAGGCTCGTCCTGGGACGGACTCGAAGCGCTCGGGGTGCGCGAATTTCTGAACCAGGCGCGCGAGGACGGGCGCATCGTCAACGCCGGATTTTCCTTCCACGGCCTGGCCGAGGATTTCACGCGCATCGTCGACGCCTATTCCTGGGTGTTCTGCCAGATCCAGTACAACTACCTGGACCAGCAGTTCCAGGCCGGGACCGCCGGGTTGCGTCATGCCGCGTCCCAGGGCCTGGGCGTGGTCGTCATGGAGCCCTTGCGCGGCGGCAATCTGGGCCTGCCCACCCCTCCGCCGGCCGTGGCCGAAATCTGGGCCGAAGCCCCGCTCGCGCGCACCCCGGTCGAGTGGGCCTTGCGCTGGGTCTGGAACCATCCGGAGGTCACGGTTGTGTTGTCCGGCATGAACGCGGAGGAGCACATCGCGCAAAACCTGGCCATCGCGGACGAGGCGCATGCGGATTCCCTCACGCCGGACGAACTGGGGCAGGTTGACCGCGCCGCGCGAAAATACAAGGAATTGATGCGGGTCGGCTGCACGGGTTGCGCCTACTGCCTGCCCTGTCCCATGGGCGTCCAAATTCCCAAATGCTTCGATTTCTACAACAGGAAGCACATGTTCGGAAACGCCATGGAAGCCAGATTCATGTACGCCGCGTTCATGAGCGGCCAGACCAGCGGCGGCGAACCAGGGTTTGCCTCGCGGTGCGTGGCCTGCGGCGCGTGCCTGGAAAAATGCCCCCAGGGCATCGCCATCCCGGAGATGCTGGAAAAGGTCGCGGCCGACATGGAAGGCCCGGACTTCCCGGAATTTCTGGAAATTGTCCGCCAGCATTTCAAGGACAAGCACTAGCCGACGGGGTGGCGCGTCATCCCGTCGCCTGTATCCACCAACAAACCGCATTTTGAGCGCGGAAACCAATGAACATACTCTATTACGACTGCTTCGCCGGCCTGAGCGGCGACATGAAT
>CAYLNA010000280.1:0-3086 GCA_964384665.1 uncultured Desulfovibrionaceae bacterium
CAATGAACATACTCTATTACGACTGCTTCGCCGGCCTGAGCGGCGACATGAATCTGGCCGCCATGATCGATCTGGGCGTGGACCCGGACCGGCTGCGGGCCGAGCTGTCCAAACTTGGCCTTGATCATGAATTCGAGCTGCGCGTGTCCCGCGACGCCCGCCACGGCATCCACGGCGCGCGGGTGGACGTGGTCCTCACGGAAGACGCCGCGCACCGGCATGACGGTCCGGGCCGCGACGGCGTGGAGCACGGACACCGCCACGACGGTCACGCGCATGGCGGGGCCGGACACGATCATGCCGTCCCTGCCGGACACCATCACGGCCCGCACCGCAATCTGGCGGACATCGAGGCCATCATCCGGGCCAGCGGGCTGGATGCCGCCATTCAGGACCTGAGTCTGGCCATGTTCCGGCGACTGGCCGAGGCCGAGGCCCGAGTCCACGGCACGACCGTGGAGCAGGTCCATTTCCATGAGGTCGGGGCCACGGACGCCCTGGTCGACATCGTCGGCGCGGCCATCTGTCGGCATCTGCTGGACGTGGACGCGGTCTGGGCCTCGCCCGTGGAACTGGGCGGCGGCTTTGTGCGCTGCGCCCATGGGCTGATTCCGGTCCCGGCTCCGGCCACGGTGGAAATCCTGCGCGGCGTACCGACCACGCGCGGGGCCGTGCGCCAGGAAACGACCACGCCCACGGGCGCGACCATTCTGGCCACCCTGGTGGATGCATTCACCGCCGCCCCGGCCCTGATCGTGGACAAAACAGCCCATGGCATCGGCCACCGCGACGGCGACATCCCCAATGTCTTGCGCGTCCATCTGGCTCGGGTCGAAGACGGCCGGAAGGCCTGGACCCGCCAGGACGCCCGGCTCCTGCAATGCAACATCGACGACATGACGGCCGAGATGCTCGGCGCGGTCATGGACACCTTCATGGAGGCCGGGGCCATGGACGTCCATTTCACGCCCATTCTCATGAAAAAGAACCGGCCGGCGACCTGCCTGTCCCTCTTGTGCGCGGCCCAGGACGAAGGACGCTTCACGGATCTCGTCTTCCGCCACACCACGACCCTGGGCGTGAAAAGCATTCCGGTCGGCAAGATGGTGCTGGACATCGCCTTCGAGCGCGTGGACACGCCCCTTGGCCCCGTGACCTTCAAGCACGCCCTGCGCGACGGGGTCGTGGTCCGCTCCAAGCCGGAGCTGGAGGACTGCCGCGCCCTGGCCGCCCGGCACGGCTTGTCCCTGATCGAGGTCTACGCGCGCATCGGCTGGAGCCGGAGCGGAACGCCATGATCCGTCATGCCGAGATCTACGATCACCTGTTGGCCGCGATCCGGCCCCTGACGCGGGTGGTCGTGGCCTTTTCCGGGGGCGTGGACAGCACGCTGCTGCTCGACGCCTGCACGCGGGCCTTGGGCCGCGAGAACGTGCTGGCCGCGACCCTGGACGCGCCGTACATGGCCCGTGCCGAAATCGCGGACGCCCGCCGCGTGGCGGCCGTTCTCGGAGCGCGGCACGCGGTCATCGACGCGCCTTTTCCCGAAGCGTTGCGCGCCAATCCCGAGGACCGCTGCTACCAGTGCAAGCGCCACCTGCTGGGCCGGCTGCAAACCCTTGCGCCCAGCCAGGGCTTCGGGCGCGTGGTGGAGGGCAGCAACGCCGACGACCTGGATGATCACCGTCCGGGCATGCGCGCCGTGCGGGAGCTGGGGGTGCTCAGTCCGCTGCTGGCGGCCGGGCTGGACAAGGCCGCCGTGCGCGAATTGTCCCGCTGGCGCGGCCTGGACACCTGGGACAAACCGGCCCAGCCCTGCCTGCTGACCCGCTTTCCGCACGGCGCGGCCATTTCCATGACCGACGTGCGGCGGGTGGAAACGGCCGAGGCCATGTTGCGCGATTTGGGCTTTGTCGGGGCCAGGGTGCGCTGTCATGGCGATCTGGCCCGGATCGAGGTGTCGTCGGAGCAGGTCGCGGCCCTGGCCCAAACGGGACAAAAGGCGCACGCCGCGCTCAAGGAACTGGGCTATGCCTTCGTGACCCTGGATTTGGCGGGCTACCGCAGGGGAAGTTTCAACCGTGTCCCGGAGTCCGGCTCCGGGGAGGATTCGGAAGGCGTATGAATGACGCGATGATGCGGGAGATTTTGGCCGCCGTGCAGCGCGGCGATCTGGATGTGGAGGCAGCGGCGGGCCGTCTGCGGGACAAGGGCTATCTGGACCTGGGGCACACCAAGTTCGATACGCACCGGGCCGGGCGCAACGGCTTTCCCGAAGTGATCTACGCCGAGGGCAAGACGGCCGAACAGGTCGGCGATATCTTCGCGCGCCTGCACGGGCAGGCCAATGTCCTGGCCACGCGCGTGCCTCCGGACACGGCCGCGCACGTGCTCGCGCGCTGCCCGGACGTGCGCCACAACGCCCTGGGCCGGACCCTGGCCGGCACGTGTCGGGACATTCCCGCCAAGCCGGGGGAGGTGGCCATTGTCACCGCCGGCACCTCGGATCTGGCCGTGGCCGAGGAGGCCAGGGAAACCTGCGCCATGCTCGGCGCGCGGGCCGCCGTGTATTCCGACGTGGGCGTGGCCGGCATCCACCGTCTGTTCGACAAATTGGACGATATCCGCCGGGCCAGGGTGGTCATTGTCGTGGCCGGCATGGAAGGGGCCCTGGCCAGCGTGGTCGGGGGGCTGGTTCCGACGCCCGTCATCGCCGTGCCGACCTCGGTCGGCTACGGCGCGGCCCTGTCCGGGTTCTCGGCCCTGTTGTGCATGCTCAATTCCTGCGCCAGCGGCGTGACCGTGGTCAACATCGACAACGGCTTCGGCGCGGCCTGCGCGGCCTGCCGGATCTGCGGGCCAGCTGGGGAATGCGCTCGCCAGGAGTAGCCGGGAGTTCGCGGAAGCCATTTTTCGCGCCAAGCATGGCACACGGTGCGGGTGGACGCTGGGGCGGGGGAGAACGCTTTTAGCGTTTCTTCACCTTGACACGTCGAGATTCATAGTCGGTTCAGGCATTCTATCCAGCCCCAGAACCTGCTCGGCCAACGCGGAAAATTCCGAGGCGTTGAGCACAGCGCTGCTGG
>CAYLNA010000281.1:0-3039 GCA_964384665.1 uncultured Desulfovibrionaceae bacterium
ATGAGGGCGGCCACGGAGTCGACCACGACCACGTCCACCGCGCCGGAGCGGACCAACATGTCCGCGATCTCCAGGGCTTGTTCGCCGTAGTCGGGCTGGGAAATGAGCAATTCCTCGGTCTTGACGCCCAAGCGGCGGGCATAGTTGGTGTCCAGGGCGTGCTCGGCGTCGATGAAGGCCGCCGTGCCGCCGCGCTTCTGGGCCTCGGCGATGATGTGCAGGGCCTGGGTGGTCTTGCCCGAGGATTCCGGACCGTAGATTTCCGTGATCCGGCCGCGCGGGATGCCGCCCACGCCCAAGGCCAGGTCCAGGGAAATGGAGCCGGTGGGGATGACCGGGATGACTTGATGGGATGTATCGGACAGACGCATGACCGAGCCCTGACCGAAGCGCCGTTCGATCGTGGCCAGGGCGGTTTCCAACGCCTCGCGGCGGGCGTCTTCCGGGGAAGCGGTTTTGGGACGGGCCATGGAGTGCTCCAGATGTTTGGGTTCGGAAAAAACGGGAAAGCACACGCTCGTAGCAAATATGAAATAGGAGGGCAATTCTTCAAACATGGCTCTATCAGGTGCTGGCCGTCGCCCAGCGGACATCCGGCGTCCTGTTTTCTCCTTGCGCCGCCCCCCGCCTTTGGCTAGCTGCCCGGAGCATGAACACGTTTGACGCCCTGTCTCTTTTTTCCGGCGGCCTGGACAGCATTCTCGCCACCAAGCTGATGCAGCATCTCGGGCACACCGTGCTCGGCCTGCATTTCGTCAGCCCGTTTTTCGGTCGGCCCGAGCGCGTGACCGAATGGACCCGTGAATACGGCATCCCCATCGAAAGCATTGACATCGGCCAGGAGTTCGTGGACCTCATGTCCGCCTTTCCGCCCCACGGCTTCGGCAAGGTGCTCAACCCGTGCGTGGACTGCAAGATTCTCATGCTGCGGAAAGCCAAGGCTCTCCTCGCCGCGTACGGAGCCAAATTTCTCATTTCCGGCGAGGTTCTGGGACAGCGGCCCATGTCGCAGCGGGCCGATACCCTGAATGTCATCCGCAACGAGGCCGAAGTCCGCGACCTGCTCTTACGCCCCTTGAGCGCCGGTCTGCTGCCGCCCACGCCCATGGAGGAATCGGGTCTGGTGGACCGCGCCGCCCTGCCGTCCCTGTGCGGGCGCGGGCGCCAGGGCCAGTTCCAGCTGGCCGCGTCCCTGGGCGTGACCAAGATCCCGCCCCAGGCCGGGGGGTGCCGTTTGGGCGAGCGCGAGTCCGCCCGCCGCTATTGGCCCATCCTGCGCGTCTTTCCCCGCCCCCTGGCCGAGTATTTCGATCTGGCCAATGTCGGCCGCCAGCTCTGGCGGCGGGACGAGAGCGGTGCGTTCAGCGGGCACTGGCTGGCCATGGGCCGGGAATACAAGGACAACGAAAAACTTCTGTCCCTGGTCCGCCCCACGGATCATGTTTTCGTCTTGACCAGTTTTCCCGGCCCGCATGCCGTGGGCCGCCCCGTGCCGGGCCAGGACTGGGATGAGTCGCTTCTGCGCGAGGCCGCGGCCTGTCTGGCCTGGTTTTCGCCCAAGGCCAAGCGCCATGGCGGGCCGGTGGAGGTTTGCGTGCGTCGGGACGGGGTGGAGCGCCTGCTCGAGGTCCATCCCCACGACCCGCACGGATTCCGGGACAATCTGACCTGGCCCCAAACCAGGGAAGCGCAAAAGGAGTGGGAAGCGGAGCGTCTTGGCGGCTGATGCCTGGGCCGCGTCGTTCGTTCCCATAATGAAGAAACCCCGTCGGCATGGACGGGGTTTCGTGCATTGAGACGGAGCGCGTCGCCCGTTCTATTCTTTTTTCGGCGCGGCTTTTCCTTCGGTTTTCGGGGCGACTTCTTCCACGATGATCAGGTCCTTGACCGCCTCGTATTTGGCCTGCCCGATGCCCTTCACGTCCATGATTTGTTCGGCGGAGGTGAAGGGATGGGCTGTCCGATGCTCCACGATCTTGGCCGCGATGGCCGGTCCGATTCCCGGAAGTTCCGTTAGCTGTTCCGGCGTGGCCGTGTTGATGTTGATTTTGTCCACAGCCAAGAGCGCGGCGGGAGCAGCCAGTAGGAAGATACAGACAAGTCCGGCCGTGATCATCCGCAAAAACGCAGTCTTCATGAAAAGCCTCCTTTGAAAAAGTTTCGGGAAGCATAGCATGTTCTGTGTTTTTCGCGCAATGGATAATCGGTTTGTTGCGTGTCCTACAAGCCGAGAAGACATTTCCGTGGACCGGGCTCCGCTTGGTGCGGCCGTTCTCGGCGTCGGAACTATTCGTGAACGGCCGTCCCATTGTCCGCCGGCTTGGGGGCCGGGGGAGGGAAATTGAGTTCGCGTTTCAGGAAGCCCCGGAGGCGGAGATACTCCATGATGTTGCCTTCCCCGCGCAGGACCATCTCCCACCCCGGCCGTTCCAGAACCACGAGCACCGGGATGCCCTGGAAGCCTTTCATCTTGAAATAGGCCCGGGCCGTGCGCACGGTCTGGCGGAGTTCCTCTGACACGGACGTGGGCTCGGGTGTTTCCAGGCTTTCCTGGCGTAGGATCTCCAGGAAGGGGTTGGCCGGGGTGGCGTTGGCGGACTGGGTCGCGGCCAGACGGAATAAATCATCCTCCTTGTTGTCCGTGCAGGTCAGGTGCCATTTTCCGGGCAGGGTCTGGGCGTTGATGGACAGGTTGGCCAGGATTTTCGAGCAGTGGTCGCAGTGCAGGCTGAAGAAGAGAACGTGTTGCGGAACCATGCCCGTGTCTTCCCCGTGGCTGAGGAAGGCGGTGTCCAGGATGGCCGGCGGGATGACGTTCAGGTCCAGCACGGCGTTGGCCGTGAATCCGCCGCACCAGACCGCGACGCCGAGCAGGGCCGTGAGCAGGGATTTGCGCACCCAGGAAAAGAGGAAGAGGCTGGCGAAGAGGATGCCCGCGACCACGACGCAGAGGATGCATTTTTCCTTCAGTCCGATGAACTGAAAGCCCAGGAGCGCGCCGTCGAAGGCCAGGGCTCCGCACAGGATCAGGGCCGCCGG
>CAYLNA010000282.1:0-3037 GCA_964384665.1 uncultured Desulfovibrionaceae bacterium
CGGACCAAGACATCAAGGGACAGATCGTGTTGCGGCTGGTGTTGTCCTGCTTCCGAGCCAAGAACCAACCCACGGCCGTACAGCGCGTGGCGGACATTTTGCGCCTGCTGAGCCAACTCGACGATAGCGCCACGTCCATGCACTGGGTCCAGACCATTTTTCGCTACCTGACCCAGACCATGGACATCGACCGATGCGTGGTGCACGATTTGGTCAAGGAATATTTCACTCCGATCAAGGAGGACTCCATCATGACTCTTGCTGAACAATGGCTACAGGAAGGATTGCAAAAAGGCCGTATGGAAGGCCGTATGGAAGGCCGCATGGAAGGCCGTATGGAAGGCGAAGCCAAGGGCCGCAGCGCCATTCTCAACAGGCTTCTCTCCAAGCGCTTCGGCCAAGGCATCCTTGACATCCGCGTGCAGGAACGCCTGCGCACGGCCACGCCGGAACAGTTGGACCTCTGGGCCGAGCGCATCCTCGACGCCAAGACCATCGACGACGTGTTCGGCGAATAGTTCCGCGCGTCATCCCTGACCTCTCGGCTCGTCATGCGCCGCTTCTTCGAAAAATTTTCCGCATTTCAGGTGACTTCAAATCTTGCCCGCGAAGGATTCGGCCTCGGCCCTGGGCCGACCGCTCGCGGTCGCGCCTGGGGAAGATTTTCCCCGTGCATGTTCATCCCATCGTTGCGTGGCCGGCGTGATGCTGCTATGTTCGGCTCAAATTCGTATCCATGGCTGTTCCGGCCTTGCCTTCGCATGTGTCGCGCCAGGGCCGGAAATACTGTGTCATCACAACGACAAAGGAGAATATCATGGGTGACAAGGGTGGCAAGAAAGACAAGGAAAAGATGCAGAAGCAGAAAGCGAGCAAGCAGGCCGTGAAGGACAAGCAGAAGCAGGAGAAGCAGGTCAAGAAGGTCTGAGTCGGTTTGTACCCGCGTCGCGTCGGATGATATCCGGCGCGCGGAACAGCGTATTAAAAATGGGGAGCATGCTCCCCATTTTTTGTTCGGTGCTCTTTGGTTTTCTCAGCGCCGCGACGGATGGGCGCTGGTCTGCTCGGCGAAGAAGAAGTCCGTGTCAAAAGGACCGAGGCTGCCGGTTTCGGCCAGGAGGGTGAAGAATTCCACCCGGCCGTAGCGTTTGGTCAGTTCCTCGGTCACGCCCAGGCGGGCGTAGTATTCGGCCTTGGGAAAGGGCTGGTTGGACTCGGTCAGGTCATAGACCCCGTCCTCGATTTCGGCCCAGGCATGGACCACATAGCCCGGTCCGCCCGGAACCCAGGCGTGGACCACCTCGGCCAGCTCGCTTTCGCTACATATTTCCATGGCCGCCGCGAAGCATTGTTCTCTATATTCCATAGTCTCCTCGGTTGGTTGTGGTGTCGAAGCCGTCCATCAGGGCCGCGCCCACGGCGTTGCCGACCGCGTAGTGCTCGGGAAAGGTCACCGTGGCGCCAAGGGCGTAGGCCACATCCGGCAGCAGAAATGGAGCGGCCGCGCCGATGCCGATGATTTCCGGTTTGAGCCGGATGGAAATGTCCAGCAGCGGATTGGGTTCGGCTCTGTGAAGGAATTGGGCCAGGGCCGGTCCGACCTCGCGGTCGCTTAGGGAGGTCAGGATGGTGGTGGCGATGGTCTGGCGGGCGCGGTTCAGGATTTGGGCGCAGAAGGCTTCCGGCGAAAGCCCAAGGCCCGCAGCCAGGACCTCGGCCCCGCGCCGGGCCGGGTTGACTTCGCCCAGACGGAGCAGACCCAGCACATGCAGGGCGTCGGTAGGTGTGAACCCGCAGGCGATGATCGTGCGTCCGGCCTGGTGGCGGGCGATGGCCTTGTCCAGGCTGGATTCGGCCAGGTTCAGTTCCTGGCGCAGACGGGCCGGCGTGGCCGGACCATTCGCGGCCAGCCAACTCAGGATGGGATCGCCGCCGGGTTGGACTCCGGGAGCCAGGGCCACGCACTGGCTGGCCAGATCCGGCCCGATCCAGGTTTGCGGGGCGCGCAGAGTGTCCAGAACCTGGCCTTGGGCGTGGAGGTGGGCCTGGCAGAGGGGCATGACCCGGGCCGGTCCCAGGCTGAAATTTCCGCCGTTGTCCAGGCGGGTCAGGCTGTCTCCGCCCAGACCCACGGTGTACATTTCCACGGCCTGGACGTGGGTCCGCCAGGAACCGATGACCATGCCTTCCTCGCGGATGACCGGCGCGCCGTTGCGAATCAGGGTGATGTCCGTGGTCGTGCCGCCGACATCGACGATGAGGGCGGTCTGGCCCTGGGCGGCCATGCCCCCGAACAGGGCCGTGGCCGCCGGGCCGCTGGCCACGGTGGAGGAGGAGTTGCGCAGGGCGTGGTCCAGATCCATGGCCTGGCAGTCCCCGCGCACGATGCGCACCGGGCAGCCCAGGCCCAGCCGCTGCATGGACGCGGCGATGCTGCGCAGAAAGTCCCGCATCACGGGCAGAAGTCGGGCATTGAGCACGGCCGTGGCGGCCCGTTCCTGCATGCCGGGCCGGGAACTGGCCTGGTGGGAGCAGAACACGGGCTTGGGGTCCATCAGCTCGATGGCCTTGGCCGCGACCAGTTCGTGGGTCGGGTCGTCAAAGGCCAGCATGGAACAGATCGCGTAGGCGTCCACGCCATGCCGCATTTCCGCGATGCCCTGGATCAGAAAGTCCATGCCCAAAGGCTCGGACTCCACGCCCTTGGCCTTGTGCCCGCCGGGGATGTAGCGCAGGTCCGCCGCCGGAATGGACATGCGCTTGTCGAAGCCGATGATGAAGAGGCCCACTTCGGCCCCCTTGTCCTCGACCAGGGCGTTGGTGGCCAGGGTGGTGGACACGGTGACCATGGCGATCCGGTCCGGCGCGATGGATGAGGTCCGCAGCGCGGCCTCCAGGCCTCGTCCGATGGCCAGGGCCGGATCGTGAGCCGTGGTGGGGGTCTTGGCCGAGGCCAGGACCGTGCGTGTCATGGGATCGACGATGACCGTGTCGGTGTAGGTGCCGCCGGTGTCGATGCCGATGACAAAGGATGGTG
>CAYLNA010000283.1:0-3034 GCA_964384665.1 uncultured Desulfovibrionaceae bacterium
CGCGGGCGATGGCCAGGGCGAAGAGCGGACTGACCGAGATGAGGGTTTGGGCGATGGCCGCGCTGGTCATTTTGAGGGAGGCCTGTTGCAGCCAGATGCCCAGGAATGTGCCCAGGAATACGGCTAGAACGAAGAGCTTGCGGCCATGCCGGGCCGCGCCGATGGCTGTCCAGGGTTCCCGGCGCAGGATCAACTCCGGCTTGGCCAGGGGGAGGACGGTCCACAGAACCAGGCTGGCCGCGGCCAAGCGGACCAGGGCGGCCCAGAGCGGGGTGATGGGCGTGGCCACCATGACCTGGCGGGACATGACCATGCCTCCGGCCTGGCACAGGGCGGCCAGGGTGGCGAAACCCAGACCCGAGGCGGACAAGCGGCCCTGGGCCGGATGCTCCGTGACCACCCACAGGATGCCGGCCATGGTCAGGAAAATGCCGATCCAGGCCGTCAGTCCGATGGTCTCTCCCAGGACGCACAGGGCCAGGACGCCGGTCAGGGGCGGGGCCAGGGATTCGATGAGCAGGGTCTGGCTGGGGCCGATGCGTTTGATGGCCGAGAAATAGGCGCTGTCCCCGATGGAAATCCCGACCACGCCGCTGCCCGCCAGCCACAGCCAGTCCGTCATGGCCAGCTCGGGAACGCTCTCGCCCAGGAGCAGGATGGTCGCGGTCAGCATGGCCACGGCCAGGGAGCCCTTGATCAGGTTCAGCAGCAGAGCCGGAGCGCGGTTCCCGGTCCGGACGTAGAGAAAAGTGGCCATGGCCCAAATCAGGGCCGCCAGCAGGGCCGCGCACTCGCCGGCGAAGGGGAAGGATGTGGAGAGCATGGTGCGGCGGCTTTACGCCTCGGGGTGGTCCGGGGCAAGACCGAATCCGGCCGGCCGCTGTTTCTTGCATCCCCGCCACGGGGCGGCTACATGTCCCTATACTCACTCCCGCCAGGAAGCACCCCATGACCAGCCTGTTTTGCCCCGACGACGACGTCCTTGTCCGCATCCACGCCGCGCTTGCTCCATGTGGGCGCGCCTCCGTCCCGATCACCCCGGATCAACTGGCCCTGTTGGTGGAAACGGCGTTCTGGGCCAGCCTCGAAGTCAACGAAGGCCGCGCCACCCGCGTCCGCATCGCCCTCGTCGCGGCCGGGCGCATTCCCGAGAGCACGGTTTTTTCCGCGCCCGCGCCCTATGACGCCCAGCAGATCGCCAAGCTCGCCCAGGCCGCGCCCCAGGATGGGTGTTTGCTGGTCACTGCGGCGGACGATGGGCTGTGGATTTGGGGGCTGGGGCGCGAGCGTCCGGCCCCGCATCTTGGGGCCATCGTGCTCGATGTCTGGGAACCGGGGATTGTCCGCGTCGGGATCGGCCCCTATCCGGCCTTTGCCGTGCTCAACGGTCGCTCCAACGCGGTCATCGAGGGCCGGAACACGAATCTGCCCCGCTATCTGCAGCGCATTCTGGGCAAGTCCCGGCCAGGGGACGATGCCCTGGAGAGCAAGGCCTGCTGGCGGGAGTGCGGGGCTTTCGCGGATCTGGCGCGCATGATCGTGGCCGACGGGCATGGGGGCATCGTCCTCGTCGTGCCGGACGAGGTCGGACCGTGGATGGATTCGCTCAATCCCTTCGCCTACCGTTTCGCCTCGGCCGACACGAGCATCGCCGAGACCATCCGGCGCAAGCTGTGTCGGGAGCGGGACACGGCCGACGTGATCCAAAAGCTCTTCAGCGAGGACTCGGCGGACAGCTTCGAGGACAGTTTGCGCGGCACGGTTTCGTCCTGGCCGGTCGATGTCGATCATGCCGTGCGGGCCGTGGCCTCCCTGGCCAAGGCCGACGGAGCCGTGGTCATAACCCGCGACTTGGCGGTGCTTGGCTTTGGAGCCAAGATCGCGGTGCGCGGCGATACCTTGCCGCGAACGGTTCTGTTCCGGCCCGTGCCCGGCGATCAGGATTTCCGGGTCGCGCCCTTCGAGGACATCGGCGGCACCCGGCACCAGTCCTCGGCCCGCTTCGTCGAGGCCCACCGCGACAGCGCGGCCCTGGTCATTTCCCAGGATCGGCATCTGTCCGTCATCCATTGGGACGCCGACGCCGGCGCCCTGTGCGTGCTGCGCAACGCCGACTGGTGGATCTGAACCGGGCCGTTCCTCACTGCCGCACTTCCAGAACCACCTCGGCCGCGCTGGCCAAGGCTTCCGGCCCGGTTGGCCCGAGGCCGACCCGGCTGGCCTCGACCTTGAGTTCCCGCACCAAATAATCCCTGACAAATTCGGCCCGGCTGGCGGCCAGGCGGATCAGGTCCTCGTCCGTGACCCGGATCAGCTCGCGCAGCTTGGCTTCCTGGACCTCGCGCGGCACGTCCTTATGCAGGCCGATGGCGTTTTTCTCCTTGTCCACGGGCTCCGCCTTGTAGGCCGTCCAGAGCAGGTCCGCGTATTCCTCGTCCGTGATCTCCACCTCCTCCACCGTTGTCTTGGCCCGCTGCCGGCGGGGCAGATCCTCGTATTTGACCGCCTGCAACTTGCGCCGGAACTGGAGGTCCTCCAGACCCTGACGGTCGGCGTCCAGGGCGGACCGGCCGACCAGGGTGATGTTCAGCCCCGGGCGTTTGGCCAGGATCGTGGCCAGGCGCTGCATGATCGGCAAGGTTTCGGGCGCGGGCGCGGCCTGGCCGGGAGGGAAGGGTAGCTTGCCCGGATCTTCCTGCCCCCCGCCGTTGGGGATCAGGCTGGCCAGGAGGGAGAAGGGCGAGGCGACGGCCTTGACTATGAGCCCCAGAAAAGCCTGCATGACAATGCCGCCGATGTTGAACTTTGGGTCGTTCAAGTCGCCCTTGACCGGCAGGTTGATGGCCACGTCGCCGGCCATGTCCCGGAGCAGGGCCAGACCGAGCTTGATCGGCGCGTCGGCTGCGTCCGGGGACGGAACCTTGTCGCCCAACTCCAGTTGGCGGGCCGTGATGGCGTTGCCCATGGCCAGGGCGTTGCCCTCCGCGCCCAGGCGCATGTCCCAGTCCAGCTGGCCGCGCGTGATGGGATAGGC
>CAYLNA010000284.1:0-3020 GCA_964384665.1 uncultured Desulfovibrionaceae bacterium
CTGCGCAAGCCCATCCTCCTCGACGCCAAGGCCGATCTGGTCGTCTATGGCATGGGCGAGCGGGCCCTGGTCGAAATCGCCGCGCACCTGCGCGACGGACGCGACATCCACGGCATCCCCGGCACGGTCTGGGCGGATCGCGAACCGGATGAAGCGGCGACGGATCTGCCCGCGCACGAAGAGCTGGAAGCGGACAAGACGGCCCTCATACGCGCCACCCTCATGCTCGAAACCCAGGTCCATCAGGGCGAAGCCACCCTGCGCCAGCAGGTCGGAACCCGGTCCGTGTTCCTGGCCCCGCCGGCCCCGGCCCTGACCACGGCCGAGCTGGACCGCCTCTACGCCCTGCCCTTTGCCCGCCGCACCCACCCAAGCCACGTCGAGCCCGTCCCGGCCGAGGAAATGATCCGCGACTCCATCACCAGCCATCGCGGCTGCGGAGGCGGCTGCTCCTTCTGCACCCTGGCCCTGCACCAGGGCCGGCGCATCGCCTCGCGCAGCCGGGAATCCATCCTGGACGAGGTCCGACGCATGGCCCGGGACCCGCGTTTCAAGGGCGTCATCTCCGATGTCGGCGGCCCCAGCGCCAACATGTGGGGCGCGCGCTGCGCCAAGGAAGGCCAGTCCTGCAAACGGGCCAGCTGCATGACTCCGGCCATCTGTCCGCATTTCCAGATGGACCAGGCCGCGCACCTGGACATGCTCCGGGCCGTGCGGCGCGTCCCCGGCGTGCGCCACGTGCGCGTGGCCAGCGGGGTGCGCTTCGACCTGGCCCTGAAGGACATGCGCACCCTGTCCGGCTATCTGCGGGAATTCGTCGGTGGCCAACTCAAGATCGCGCCCGAGCATGTCTGCGATCAGGTCCTGGCCCTGATGCGCAAGCCCGGCCTGCGCGTGTTCGAGGAATTTCTGACCGTCTTTGCCCGTGAATCGGCCCAGGCGGGTAAGGAACAGTACGTGATTCCGTACCTGATGAGCGCCTTTCCCGGGAGCACCGATGAGGACATGCGCCGGCTCGGAGCCTGGCTGCGGGCCCGGGGCTGGCGGCCCCAACAGATGCAGTGCTTCATCCCCATCCCCGGCGCCGTGGCCACGGCCATGTATTTCGCGGGCGTCACGCCGAACGGCAAGCCGTTGTACGTGGCCCGCACCGACGAGGAGCGCCTGCGCCAACACCACATCCTCCTGCCCCGGGAAGACAGCCGCGCGGCCGAAGGCCAACGGCGCGCTCCCCGGCGCGAGTCCGCCCCGGCCGAGCCCCGGAAAAACATCCCGTCCAAACCCCGAAGACACGACCCCAGCCCCACGCCCACGGCTGGAACCAAAAAACGGGGCAAACGCGGAGCCAAGGCCCGCCCCTGATCCGGTCCACGGCGCGAACCGCGCCAAGATAATGGTTGACAGGCATCCCGCGCCCATGTTTCGAGGTCCATCCCGACCACGGACCCATGGCCGGACCAATCCCGGCCAATGCACTGCCGCCCACAGACTCCGGCCGCGCCCAACCGAGGCCTTTTTCGTCGCGCCCCGCATTGACATCATGGTGGCGGGTTACTACTTTCCGCCATTCCCCGACCCCTCGACGGAATAAAAAACTGTACGGAGTTCCATGCAATCCTCGACCTTGATCGCCCTCATCGAGTCCACGGCCCCGCCCTGTCTGGCCGCGTCCTGGGACAAGAGCGGCGTGCAGATCGCATCACCCGTCACCGAGATCGGAACCCTGGCCGTGGCCCTGGACCCAACCGAGGACACCGTGCGCCGGGCCGTGGAGCAGGAGGCGGACTTTTTACTCTGCCACCATCCCCTGACCCTGGCCCCGAAACTGCCGACCCGCGTCGATGAATTCCACCACGTGCTCGGCCTCTGCCTGGGACAAAAAATGTGGCTGTACAGCGCCCACACCTCCCTGGACGCCAATCCGGCCGGACCGGTCAACTGGCTGGGACGGACCCTGGGCCTGACGGGCATGCGCGTGCTGGAAGTCACCACCCGCGTCACCCCGACCCTGGTCCGACTGCGCGCCCAGGACGCTCCCGGCTGGACCGAGCGCACGCTCTGGCCCGAGGACCTGACCGCCCTGCGGACGACGGAACCGGAGGCCATCATCCATGAACTGCCCCTGAGCGCGCCTAGCCGCGAGTTCGGTTTCGGCTGCATCGGCGCCCTGCCCCAGGCCATGACCTGGCCTGAGTTCTCGGCCCTGCTCGTCCCGCGCCTGGGCGGCGTGCCGCGTCTGGTGGGCCACGCACCGGAAGTGGTCGAAAAAATCGCCTACTGCCCCGGTTCCGGCGCGGACCTGACCGCCCGCGCCTTTGCCCTGGGCGCGAACGTCTTCATGACCGGCGATCTCAAATTTCATCAGGCCCAGGCCGTGCAGGGACAGGGCCTGACCATGGATGTCGGACATTTTTGCCTTGAAGAAACCATGATGCGCGTCTGGAGCGAGGAACTGGCCGCCCAGCTGACTCCGGCCGGAACGCGGGTCATCTTTCTCCCGGGCCGCGATCCCTTTGCCTAGTCTTCCCGGGGAGAAGCCCGGACGATACTGTTATTTTTGAGGAGGACCTTACCTTGAGTCTGTATATCGAACAAATCGAGCAGCTGGTCGTGCTGCAGAAAGTGGATTCGGAAATGATCGGTCTGGAGCGCACTTTGGAAGAAGCGCCCAAGCAGCTCCGGAGCTTGCAGGAAAAAAAGGAATATCTGCAACAACAGCAGGACGTGATCCAGGAAAAGATCACTGTCCTCATGGAGCAGAAAGGCCGCATCGAATTCGAGATCGAAAACGACTCCCAGAAGGTCAAGAAGAGCAAGAACAAGCTCATGATGGTGGAAAACACCAAGGAATATCACGCCATGATGCGTGAGATGGACAGCATGGAAAAGATGAATCGGATGCGCGAGGAAGAAAAAAGCAATCTTCTCGCCGATCTGAACGATCTGGAAGGGCGCAAGGAAACCCTGCAGAAGGACATCGACGAACTGGCCGCGACCATCGCCGCCCAGCAGTCGACCCT
>CAYLNA010000285.1:0-3007 GCA_964384665.1 uncultured Desulfovibrionaceae bacterium
TGGGCTTCATGGCCAGGGCGCGGGCCAGACAGAGGCGCTGCTGCTGGCCGCCCGACAGGGTGCGGGCATCGACATCGAGCCGGTCCGCCACTTCGCTCCAGAGGCGGACCTCCTCCAGAGCCAGCCGGGCCGCGTCGCGCGCCGCATCGCGCGGGACGCCGTGCACGGCGGTCAGTGGCATAACAAGGTTGTTCTCGATGCTCATGGGCAGCACGTTGGGATGCTGGAAGACCATGCCGACCAGGCGGCGCAACTCCGGAAGGGGGATTTCATCCGCGTAGGGCCGGACCACGCCGCCGTCGAGATGCAAAAGAACCTCGCCCGTTGTCCGGCTCGCGGGAAAGCATTCGTTCAGACGGTTGAAAACCCGCAGCAAGGTAGTTTTGCCCGCACCGGAGCGGCCCATGATGCAGGTCGCGCCGCCCTTCGCGATCTCAAGATCCACGCCGGCCAGGATCTCCCGCCCGTCCAGG
The DNA here is from genome assembly GCA_964384665.1 of uncultured Desulfovibrionaceae bacterium. Classification (GTDB taxonomy): domain Bacteria; phylum Desulfobacterota; class Desulfovibrionia; order Desulfovibrionales; family Desulfomicrobiaceae; genus Desulfomicrobium. Next base: position 474 of record CAYLNA010000285.1, read on the forward strand.
AGCACGCCGACGTCGCGCAGCGTGAATACCGGTTCTAACGTCGCCATGTCTTCTCCATTCCGATCTGGGCCAGACGCGCGCATCCAAACAGCAGGACCGTCAGACCAAGCAGGGTCAGGGCCGCGCCAAAGCCTTTATTCAGGTCGGAGGGGCTCTGATACTGGGCGGCCAGATAATAGATGGAGAAGGGCAGGGCCTCGAACTTCTCCGTGAGTCCCCGGGGCAGACCGCCGCTGGCGACCACCCCCGTCAGCAGGATGACGGCGGTGTCCTCGGCGGCGCGTCCCATGGACAGGACCACGCCCCCGAGCATGCCCTTGCTTGCGGCCGGCAGCAGGATGTGGCGCAGGCTTTGCCAGGTGGTCATGCCCAGACTCGGGCCCAGCAGGCGCAGATCTTCGGGCAGGCTGTCCAGGGCCTGGGCCGTGGCGTTGATGGTGTAGGGCAAGACGAGCAGGGCGATGCACACGGCCGAAAGCAGCAGGCAGGTGTTGGCCTGGGGCGCGATGGTGCGCCGCAGGAAAATGATCAGGGAAAAGCCGAACAGCCCCATGACAATGGACGGCGCACCGGCCAGGGCATTGGCCGAAAAACGCAGCGCCCTGGCCCATGAACCGCGCAGATAGTGCGACAAGGCGATGCCGCCGCCAAAGCCCACGGGAATGGCCATGAGGGAAGCCAGCACGACCAGGGCCACGGTTCCGGCGCAGGCGGCGAAAAGTCCATCCCAAACCGGCTCGCGTCCAAGAATGGCCCCGATCACGGAGGCATCCCCGAAAAAGAGCCGCCCATCCAGGACGGGCAGACTCCTGGTGAGCAGGAAAACGACCAGGGCTCCAACGGCCGCCAAAACAACGGCGCTGGACAGAACCGACCACGCAACGGCAAGCGCGCGACCCAGAGGACGCGCGGCCACGAACGAAAGCGCGGCCAGTGTTCCGCCCCCGAGCGGTTTGACCGCGTCTCCCCGAGTACTCACGGCCCCCTGCACGGCCAGACTCACGGCGAACAGGATCAAACCGCAGGCAAAGAGGGAATGAAAGGCCGGCGAACTGTTGTCCGTGGCTACGACCAGGGCGATATGGGCGGTCAGGGTGCGCACGGAATCAAAGAAGGAATCGGGAAACTGCGGGGCGTTTCCGGCCAGCATGAGGGGAATGAGGGTGTCGCTCAGGGCGCGGCAGTAGCCCATGATGGCCGCCGCGCGCAGGGCCTGGGCCGAGCCCGGCATGACCACCAGGAGCAGGGCCTGGATCGGCGAAAGCCCAAGGCTCGCGCTGGTCAGGCGGGTCCGTATTTCGGTTTCGCGCATGGCTTGATGCAGAAAAAGGACGATGGTCGGCAGCACGAGCAGGGCCAGGGTCAGGCAGGCGGCCAGCACCGACGGCCCGCTGCCGCCCAGAACGTTCTTGATCAGGGGGATGAGCAGGAACACGGACACAAACCCGTACACAACCGTGGGAATGGCCGTCATGAAGGTCACCACGGCCAGAGTGACCCGCCGTAGCCCCCCGCCCCATGGCCCGCAGAGGAAGAGGCAAACTCCGATTCCCAGCGGATAGGCCAGGATAAACGCCGCGCCACTCAGGGTCAGGGAGCCGGCGACCATGGGCAGGACGCCATACTGTCCCTCGTGGGGCCGCCACGTCGAGGACAGAATCTGGTCCCACTGCCCCTGGATGAACAGAGGCGCGCTCAACACCGCCAGAAAAATACAGATGGCGGCCAGGGTCGCCAGGGAAACGAAACCCATCCCTTGGCACAGAAGCCTGGCCGCCAGATCGAACACAAACTGCCGACGCGGAAAACTCCGCCGGCGGGGCGATTCGTGATGCACGTTACTTGAGCGGAATGTATCCGGCCTTGGAAACAATCTCCACGCATTCCGGCCCGGTGACGTAGTCGATGAAGAGCTTGGTCAGGCCCTGGGGCTCGCCCTTGGTGTTCATGAACAGTTTGCGCGCGACCGGATAGGTTCCGGACTTGGCGTTGCCCTGAGACGGCTCCACACCGTCCAGCAAGGGCGCTTTGACCTCGGCGTCGACAAAACCGATGCTCATGTAGCCGATGCCCTGGATATCCTGGGACACAGCCACCTTCATGGCTCCGTTGGAGGCGACCACGTTGGCCTTGTCGGCGATGGGGCCTTTCTTGAGCAGCTTTTCCCAGAACACTTCGCGCGTGCCGCTGGCCTCGTCGCGGGTGTAAAGGGTGATGGGCGCATCCGCGCCGCCCACGTCCTTCCAGTTGGTGACCTGCCCCGCGAAAATATCCCGCACCTGAGCCGCAGTCAGGTCGGTCACGCCGTTGGCCGGATTCACGACCACGGTCACGCCGTCCACGGCAAAGGGAAAGGACACCAGTCCGTATTTGGCGACTTCGGCCTCGGATAAGGCCCGCCCCGTGTTGCCGATGTCCACCAGACCCTCGCCCGCTTTCTGCACGCCCACGCCGGTGCCGCCGCCCTCGACGGTGATCCGGATGTCGGGGTTTGCGGTCATGATCCGCTTGGCCGCCTCGGTCATGACCGGGAT
>CAYLNA010000286.1:0-3007 GCA_964384665.1 uncultured Desulfovibrionaceae bacterium
CTGGCCGTGAACGTGACCACCAACGGCACCCTGATCGACACACGAGCGGGGCAGGCCCTGCTCGGTCCCATGGTCCGGCAGGTCAATTTCTCCCTGCAAGCCTTGACGCGTGGAGAAGACATCGACACCCGCGCCGTGGACGCGGTCCTGACCTTTGCCCGCGCGGCCCTGGAACGGCGACCCGACCTCTATGTCAACCTGCGTCTGTGGAACCTGGACAGCCTGCATACCCCGGAGGCCGATCGCAACGCACGCCTGCTCGACCGCATCGCCGCCGGTCTGGGCATGGAGATCACCCCGCCCCCGCCGGGCCGCAAAAGCCGGCGCATCACCGGCCGCCTCTATCTGCACCAGGACACCCGCTTTGACTGGCCCGGCGCGAGCGCGCCGCTCCAGACAGGCTTCTGCCACGCCCTGTCCACCCATTGCGCCATTCTGGCCGACGGCACGGTCTGCCCCTGCTGCCTGGACGCCGACGGCCGTCTGGCCCTGGGCAACCTGCGCCAGGCCGACTTGGCGGAAATCCTGGAAAGCCCCCGCGCCCTGGACATACGCGCGGGTTTTCGACGCGGCCGGCTGGTGGAAACGCTGTGCCAGACCTGCGGGTACTGCCGTCGCTTTTCCAGACCGCGTTGATCGGACAAATACCCGCGAGGACGCCCAGACTGGCTAAAAAAGTGAATTATATTCGCGTATTTTCTTCCATGGACAAGTCACGGATGAAGGAATACATGCCTCATCCTGGCGCGAAAACGGCGCGACTCCGCGCCGCGCTCGACCTTTTTTCCATGCGTTAAGCCGGACAACCAAGGCAGGTCTCGAATGAAATTCCATGCAGGCACGCTGAACCACCTGGGCATGCACGCCAAAAAAATCATGGCCCGGACGCACCTTCGCTCCCATGGCCTGACCCGCCTCGCTCGTCCCCTGCATCCGGGTCTGGCCTTCGTGCAGGCCCTGCTCCGCAACCCCCGCGCCGTGGGGGCGTGCAGCCCCAGCTCCAAGGCCCTGTCCATGCTCATGGCGGCCCAGGTCCCCCTGCCAACCAAGGGGCTGGTGGTCGAGCTGGGCGGAGGCACCGGAGCCGTGACCAGCGCCCTGCTCCGGCGCGGCGTGCCGGCGTCCCGGCTGTGCGTGGTCGAGCACAGTTCGGTCCTGGCCCGGCTGCTCGCGGAGCGATTTCCCGGCGTCAACGTCATCCATGGCGACGCAGCCCAGCTGACCCGGCTTTTGCCTGGCCCGAACCCCCGGGTGCACTGCGTGGTCTCAAGCCTGCCCCTGCTGTCCCTGCCTAGCTCCTTGGTGGCGCGCATCATCGAGCAGATCGAGCTGCTCCTGGCCCGACGCGGTACGCTGATCCAGTTCACCTACCGCATCGGAGGCGGCGCAAGCCCCCTGGCGGCGGCCTTCGAGCCGGTTCGCTCCCAGACCATCCTCTTCAACCTGCCCCCGGCCAAGGTCGAGGTCTTTCACCCGCGCCGCCCCAGCTCCCCGCGCACGGCCTGACGCGGCCTTGCACTCTCCGGGGCGGACGTGGCAGCATGGCCGAAAGTTCGGCCCAGTTCGCCCAGGAGACACCATGGACCACTACACCCGCTCCGCCCGCAACACCTTCGCGGGCCTGCGTCTTGATCGCAAACCCTTCGCCCACGACGACATCCGCGATATCGACGCCCGTTTGTCCTCGCCCCAGGCCGCCTTCGTCGTGATCCGCCAGGACGAGGTCCTCTTCGACCCCGTGTCCGGCGGCCCGCTCCTGCTCGGCCACCGCGAGCTGACCCAGTGCGCCGGGCTGCGCGAATCCGCCCTGCTCCTCGGGGCCGACGAAACCACCAGCTATTTCGCGCTCAATTATTCGCGCCTGTCGGCCCAAGCCGGCGACTGCCTCGACAGCCTCGGCGCCTTCGAGAAACTCCGCCAACACACCGCCATCCTGCCCCCGGATCAGGCCGCTCTGCTCGGCTTCGCCCGCTCCGCCGTGGGCTGGAGCGAGGCCGTGCGCTTTTGCAGCGCCTGCGGCCATCCCACCCAGGGCGGGCCGGCCAGCCTGGCCCGGATCTGCGCCAATCCCGACTGCGGCAAGCACCATTTTCCACGGGTCGATCCGGCCATGATCGTCCTCGTCCACCGCGACGACCAGTGCCTGCTCGGACGCCAGGCCTCGTGGCGGCCGCGCATGTATTCGGCCATCGCCGGCTACGTGGAGCCCGGCGAAAGCATCGAGGACGCGGTCTACCGCGAAACATGGGAGGAAACGGGCATCCGGGTCCACGACATCCGCTACCATTCCTCCCAGCCCTGGCCCTTTTCCGGGTCCATCATGCTCGGCTTCCACGCCCGGGCCGAGACCACGGACATCCGCCTGGCCGACCAGGAACTGGAGGACGCGCGCTGGTTTGCCCGCGCCGAAATCCCCGATCTGCTGGACAGCGCCGCCCTGGCCCTGCCGCCCCAGGACACCATCGCCCGCCATCTGTTCGAGGCCTGGTTCAATCGGCGCTTGCCCACGGTGGACGCGCCATGAGCCCCGCCCCAACCAGCCGGACCGACCCCAAGCCCCTGGTGGTCCTGGTTCTGGGCACCGACGCCTCGGGCAAGGACTATGTCGCCGGACTCCTGCGCGCGCATCTGGCCGAACGCGGCCTGATCCTGGAAAAACGGCGCGGCTGGCTCGGCGCCCAGCCCTGCGACCGACCCTCGTCCGAGGACAAGCACCCTTTCCGCCTGATGCTGGAGCGCCTCTTCCTGTTCTTCTATCCGGCCCTGCGCTGGGTGCTCCATCCGGGGCTGGCCTGGGCCATCCACCTCGATCGTCTGGCGTTCCGCCTCGCGCGACGGGCCGACGTCCTGGTGGTCAGCCACACCCCGCTGCGCCTGCTGGCCTTTGATTTGGGCCACGGCCGGGATCGCGGGGCTCCCCGGTCCGTGGCCCGCGCCCTGGCCGCGCTGCGGGCCTCGGTCGACCTGCGGACCCTGGTCCTGGACACGGACACCGAGATCCGCGCCA
>CAYLNA010000287.1:0-3005 GCA_964384665.1 uncultured Desulfovibrionaceae bacterium
CACAAATGAATCGGGGTGGTTCAGGGCCCAGGCCAGCCCCACCACCCCGCATCCGGTTCCCAGATCAAGCACTCGCTTTCCAGCCTGTCCGGCGAAAGCCGCCAGAAGCAGGGCGTCGAGGGAAAAGCGAAAGCCCGTTTCCGGCTGGGACAGGCCGCGCGGGAAATAATCCCTGGCCCGAAGCACAGCCGGATCAAGCATCTATTTCAGCACGGAGCGCAGCCGCTCCATGGCTTCCTGGACATTGGCCAGACTGTTGAAGGCGGAAATACGGATGAAGCCCTCGCCGCAGGTCCCGAACCCAGCGCCCGGCGTGCAGACCACGGCCGCCTTTTCCAGCAGCATGTCGAAAAACTCCCACGAACCCATCTTGCCGTCGATCCAGACATAAGGCGAGTTCTCGCCGCCCACGCAGTCATAGCCCAGGGCCGTCATTTCCTTGCGGATGATGGCCGCATTGTTCAGATAACCGTCCACCAGAGCCTTGGCCTGAGCCTTGCCCTCGGGTGAGTACACGGCCGCCGCCGCCTTCTGCACGGGATAGGACACGCCGTTGAACTTGGTCGTGTGGCGGCGGTTCCACATGGCGTGCAGGCTGTGCTGATTGCCCTGAAAATCATGGGCCATGCAGGTCTTGGGGACCACGGTGAAAGCCAGACGGGCGCCGGTGAAGCCGGCCGTCTTGGACAGGGAGCGGAACTCGATGGCCACCTCGCGCGCACCCTCGATCTCATAGATGGACTTGGGCAGTTCGGGATCGCGGATAAAGGCCTCGTAGGCCGCGTCGAACAAAATAAGGGCTTTGTTGGCGCGGGCGTAGTCCACCCAGGCCTTGAGCTGGGCCTTGGTGATGGTCGCGCCGGTGGGGTTGTTGGGATAGCACAGATAGATCAAGTCCACGGGCTCGGTCGGCAAGGCCGGGATAAAGCCATTGTCCTTGGTCCCGTCGAGATAAACCAGCCCTTCATAGCGGCCGTCCACGTTCTGTCCGGTGCGGCCGGCCATGACGTTGGTGTCCACATAGACCGGATAGACCGGGTCCGGAATGGCGATGCGGATGTCCCCGGCGAAAAGTTCCTGGATGTTGCCGGTATCGCACTTGGCCCCGTCGCTGATGAAAATTTCGTCGGCCGCGATGTCCGCGCCGCGCGACTGGAAATCCTCTTGGGCGATGAGGCTGCGCAGGAAATCATAGCCCTGCTCCGGGCCATAGCCGCGAAAGGTCGCTCTGTCGGCCATCTCGGTCACGCCCTGATGAAAGGCGTTGATCACGGCTTCGGGCAGGGGCTCGGTCACGTCGCCGATGCCGAGACGGATGACTTTCTTGTCCGGATTGTCCGCCTGGAAGGCGGACACGCGGCGGGCGATGTCGGCGAACAGGTAGGACGCCTTGAGCTTCAGATAGTTCTCGTTGATGCGGATCATTATGCAGTCCTCATGGATGTTGGCGTTGCGTGAAAATCTGGCCAGTACCGGCAAAGGCCGCGCAGTTCAAGTCAGGCCCGCGTGCGCCCAAACCGCCGGCCGAGCACCTCGGCGAAGAGCCTGGCCTGGGAAATGCCGAGCGCAAGGCCAAGGCCCATGTACAGCGCGACCCAGAACGGAATGAGCAGCAGGCTGATTCGTCCCAGTCCTGCGCTGGCCCAGCATCCCGCCAGAAGGCCAAGGCTCAGGAGGAAGGAGAAGACATGGTCTTTCCCCAGCCGGAACCAGGGCCCCAGATGGCGGCGCAGAAAAAAGCCCAGGAGCAGCACATTGATCCAGGCCGACGCGGACGAGGCCAGGGCCAGCCCGACATGGCCGATGACCTGCATGCTGGCGTAGCCGATGGCGACGTAAACGCCGAGACAGACCAAGGCCACCCGCACCGGGGTTTTGGTGTCGCCCAGGGCGTAATAGGCCGAGGCCAGGGAGCGCACGCTGGAAAAGGCGGGCAGCCCGACCACATAGCCCAAAAGAGCCATGGCCGTGCCGTGCACGGCCTGGGAGGAAAATTCGCCCCGCCCGAAGAGCAGTTCGACCAGAGGCAGGGCCAACCCGGCCAGACCGGCGGCGGCCGGCAGGTTGACGAACAAGGTCAGGCCCAGGGAGCTGGCCAACGTCCGGCTGAACTCATCCCGCCGCTCGGGCGCGGCCAGGGAGGACAAGGACGGCAGGGTGGCCACGCCCACGGCCACGCCGAACACGCCCAGGGGAAACTGAAAGAGGCGATCCGCGTAATACAGATTGGAAATGGACCCCTCGGGCAGAAACGAGGCCATGCCCGTGCCGATAAGGATGTTGAATTGATAGACCGCCGAGCCGAGGATGGTCGGCAGCATGAGCAGCCCGATGCGCCGCACCCCCGGCCCGGTCAGCTCCACCGGGCCGCGCCAGGTAAAGCCCATCCGGCGCAGGACCGGCTGTTGCAGCAGCCACTGACTCACACCGGCCACGAGCACGCCCCAGGCCAGCCACACGGCCACGTTGCCGCCCATCCAGATGGCCCCGAGGCTGGCCGCGATGAGGGTGATGTTCAACAGACACGGGGCCAGGGCCGGCATCAGAAAATGCCCCATGCTGTTCAGAATGCCCATGCACAGAGCCACGGCGGAAATGAACAGGATATAGGGAAAGCAGATCTGGATCAGGCTGGCCGTCAACTCGAACATTTCCGGCTTTTCGGCCGCGAAGCCCGAGGCAATGAGCAGGGTCACGGCCTTGGGGAACAGCAGCACGGCCAGGGTCAAAACCCCCAGAATCAGCACCAGCCAGACTTGAATGGAACGGGCCAGGATAAAGGCCGCCCGGGAGCCCTGCTCCTGCCGGATTCTGACGAATGTCGGAACAAAGGCCATGGTCAGCGAGCCTTCGGCGAACAAGCTGCGGAGCAGGTTGGGCACGCGGAAGGCGACGAAAAAAACGTCGGCCAACACCGACGCGCCCAGAGTATAGGCCATGATCAGATCCCGCACGAGGCCCAGACCCCGACTCAAAAAAGTGGCTGCGGAAACGATGGAAGCGTT
>CAYLNA010000288.1:0-3001 GCA_964384665.1 uncultured Desulfovibrionaceae bacterium
ATGAGTCCAGCGGGCCGGCCATCCGGGAGTTGATGGTAATAGGGAGGGTATTCGAAATACTCGACAACCAGGGGCTCGGCCTGGGCCACGGAAAACGCGAACACCATCGCGACCAACCACGACATTATTTTTTGAAACATGAACAACCCGTCTTGATTGCGCTCCTTGCTCCAGCCCACGATCCCTCGCGGAACCGACGACCCGTCATGGGGAACCGTGTGAAACACCAGATCCGGCCACTTCGCACAACACGGAGCGAACTTTCAACCTTTTCTTGTCATCGCGTCCGCCCTCTGCCATGTGCGGCCCATGCCAGCCGAAGCATTCCTCCACACCCGCCCGTCCGGCCTGCTTGGCGTGGACCTGCTGCACGCCAGGTATCTGCGGCATGCCTTTTCCCGCCACAGCCACGACGGCTATGCCCTGGGAGTGATCGAGGACGGCGCCCTGAACTTCCGCTACCAAGGCCGCGTCCATACAGCGGAACAAGGGACCATCAACTTGGTCGTCCCCGGAGAATGTCACGACGGACGCGCCGTCGACGCCCAGGGCTGGACCTACCGCATGTTCTACCTCAAACCCGATGTCGTGCGGAAATCGGCCCAAGATCTACATCGTGGCGACATTCTGCCGGACTTCGCCGCTGGTGTCCTGCACGACCCTGATCTGGCCCGACGCATTCGGGCGGCCCACATCCGATTCATGACCCCGGAAGCCGACACGCTGGAAAAAGAATCGCGCCTGCTGCATCTGCTCGCCATCTGGATCCGCCGCCACGCCCAAAGAACGGGAACCCTGGCCCGCGTCGGCGTGGAACACATGGCGGTGCGCCGGGCCAGGGATTTTCTCGCGGCCCATCATGGCGCCAATCCCAGCCTGCGGGACACGGCCAAGGCTGCGGGCATGAGTCCATTCCACCTTCTCCGCGTCTTCACCAAGACCACCGGTCAGACACCGCATGAATTCCTGATCCAAAAACGCGTGGACAATGCGCGCGAGCTGCTCGCGTCCGCCCTGCCCCTGGCCCGCATCGCCGCCGAATGCGGCTTCGCGGACCAGAGCCACATGACCCGCCTCTTCCGTCGTCAGCATGGCGTCACTCCGGGAAAATATCGCAATTTCATTCTAAACCAGGACATCCATCGCGCATAAACCACCTCCAACCAAGGAGGTTTCATGCACGCATTCATCCCCCTCGCCCTGTTGAGTCTAGCCATGGTTCTGGTCGGCAGTTCGGTGGTGGCCGGAGAAATCCTTATCCGTCATTTCCCTGTCCATCTTGGATCCCTATTGCGATTCGCGCTGGCCAGCGCACTGATCATTCCGGTCTGGCTTTTGCGCGAAGGCCGTCCGCCGCGATTGCGCCGGCGGACATGGTTCATCCTGAGCGCCCAGGCCCTGTGCGGCTCGGTCCTGTTCACGATTTTCCTGCTCCAGGGGCTGCGCTGGACCTCCGCGGCCGCGGCCGGAATCATCACCAGCACCACGCCGGCGTGCATGAGTCTGTTGGCGTGGATACTGCTCGGAGAGCGGCCAGCGCGGCGTATCGTTGCGGGCATCTGCCTGTCCGTGACCGGAGTGGCCATTCTCAATCTGGCTGGCGCCAGCGCCTCTGGTCAGCAATCCTGGATCGGCAATCTGTTCGTGGCGGCGGCGGTAGTGGTCGAATCCCTGTTTCTGCTGGTCCGCAAGTCCATCCGGGAACAACTTTCCCCCCTGGCCGTATCCAGTCTGATCTCGGGGCTTGCGACCTGTTTTTTCCTGCCCTTGGGCGCGTCCCAAGCCATCACCTTCAACTTTGCGGCCCTTCCCCTCGAAGCATGGGGCAGCATCATCTACTACGCCGTGGCCGTGACCATTCTGGCCTATCTGTGTTGGTTCGGAGGCGTGACCAAGGTCAGGGCCGGAGTCGCGGGCGTGTTCACGGGAATCCTGCCGGTGAGCGCCCTGACCTTGTCGGCGCTGGTCCTGGATCAGCCTATTGGTCTGGAACATCTCTTGGGCTGCGGACTGGCCATGGGCGGCATCGTGCTCATTTGTCGGAAAAAAGAAACGGGAGGCGAATAGCGACGGGGAGGGATCAAACATGCGGCCAGCCCAAACATCCAGAAAAGCGCGGAGAAAGAAACGGGAGCCCGGTCGGAACCAAAGCTCCCAAGCAACGTTTAGACCGCCAGCGAATCCCCGATTTCCTTGAACAGGTCGGCCAGGGTGACCACGCCGATGATGCGGCCGCCTTCCTCGACCACCGCCCGACCTCGGCGATAGTCGAGAAAGACTTCCAGCACCCGCGCCAGGGGATCGTTGGGCTTCAGGATGGGCACGTCGGTTTGCAGACAGTCCGCAATGCGCACCTGAGCGCAGTTGCGGCAGGCCAGCCCGAAAGCCTTGTCCCAATCCACATCCGAGCCTTCCAGCGCCGAGCCCTTCAGCAGACACGGGCCCATGCCCTGGATGAGATTCCACATGGACAGAATGCCCAGGAAATGGTCGTTCTTGGCAAAGACCAGCACAAAGGCATTGTCCGGCTGTTTTTTCCGGCTTTCGCTCAAGGCGCGGATGGCCTCGGACAGGCTCGCGTCCTCGCGCACCGAGGCATACTCCTCGCGCATGATATCCCAGGCTCGTTTACGTAGCAGCATACTTTCCCCCTTATGAAATGAAACGGACAACGCGTCCGGTGTATCGCATCAGTCAAAATCCGCAAGCAGCGCGCCGATATGCAGGTCATCGGTCAGGGCGTCATTCTGGTACTTGGTCCGGATGCGCCACAAGGCCTGTTGCAACTGATCATTGGTGATGCCGTTGGACAGGGCCGTGTACGCCTCCAGAAACGCGGCCAGATGATCGCAGATCTTGAGCATCCGACCGTCCTTGGGACAAAACTCGTCGCGGTTGTACTGCCCCTGGAGCTGATCCCAGCCGACGACGCGCGGCGCGCCGTCCTGGATAATGGTGGCCTCGAATTCAGAGCCGACCGCGATGCCCAGGAAGTAGCTCA
>CAYLNA010000289.1:0-2999 GCA_964384665.1 uncultured Desulfovibrionaceae bacterium
GCAGGATCATGTCCTCCAGCACGTTCTGGTCAACGACGGTGCTGATGGTCGTTTCCCGCAGGTCGCGGACTTCCTTGGTCCGCAGGACGTTTTGGGAGCGCACGTGCTCGATCAGGGCCACGGTCTCGCGGAATGTCTCCTCCAGTTTCTTGCTCCACGGTTGGTACAGGATCTGTTCCTTGCGCCGGACCAGCTCCTTGAACGTGGCCTCGGAATAATCCCGATCCCGCACCGTCTGCATGACCAGGGCCTGCATCTGCCGCTTTTGCTCGGCGGACAGAAAATCGTACTCCGAGAGGGAGCGCATGTAGAGAATGAGCGCCCCCCACTTGGAATTGGCCGGAACCCCGGCCTTGATCAGCGAATGCACCAACTCCTCGGAACAAAAAAAATTCGAGACTTCCGGGGTCATAACGGCTCCCGCGCGGCGCGAGGATGAGGTTCAACTTTTGGGCGCGAAGACCTGGCCGATCTGAAAAGCCTGGCCCAGGTAATCGCCCACTGTGTGGTAGGTTCGGGTGACCGGGGTGAAGATGATCGGGCGGACCTTGGCGCTGTCCGGATAGCCGCTGGGATCCAGGACGTCCTCGTCGGCCTTGACGTCCATGACCTGGCCCACGAACTGGATATGCATGCCCAGGGACACGGTGCGCAACAGAGTGCATTCCAGGATCAGGGGAAATTCCCCGACATAGGGCGCGTCGACCACGTCGGAGCGGACCGGGGTCAGGCCCGTGGCCGCGAATTTGTCCACGTCTTTGCCCGAGGCGATGCCCAGATAATCGGCCTGCTCGGCATGGCGGGCCGACGGCACGCTGATGGTGAAGGCCCGCCGGTCCAGAATGGCGGCGTAGGAATGGCGCTCCTCGCGCAGGGACACGGCCACGCAGGGCGGCTGGGAACAACAGATCCCGCCCCAGGCTGCGGCCATGGCGTTGGGCTTGCCGGTCTCGTCATAGGAGCCGATGATCCAGAGGGGCGCGGGTTGGGCCAGGGTCTTGGCTCCGAGAGATCGCTTCATGGAATTCTCCATCTGGTAAAGATTATCAAAAGCATCTTGCCATGGGTTTTTATATGGTTATACGATGCCCTCCTGCAAGCGGCTTCGCCACGCATCACCATTTTTCCACCATACAAGGCATGAATACCAAAGTCATCCACATCGCCGGCGCGCGTGAGCATAATCTGAAAAACCTGACCCTGGACATTCCCCGCGACCAGCTCGTGGTCGTGTGCGGTCCGTCGGGTTCGGGCAAGTCGACCCTGGCCTTCGACATCGTCTACGCCGAGGGCCAGCGCCGCTACGTCGAATCCCTCTCGGCCTATGCCCGCCAGTTCCTGCCGCAGATGGACAAACCGGCCATCGACGCCATCGAGGGCCTGACCCCGGCCATTTCCCTGGAGCAGCAGACCGTGTCCAAGAACCCGCGCTCCACCGTGGGCACGGTGACCGAAATTTATGATTTTCTGCGCGTCTTCTACGCCCGGCTGGGCGCGCCCTGCTGCCCGGAATGCGGGGACCCGATCCAGGCCCAGAGCAGCGACGAAATCATCGGCCGCATCCTGGACCTACCCGAAGGGACCAAGTTCATGCTTCTGGCCCCCTTGGTGGACCACAAAAAAGGGACCCACGTCGATCTCTTCAAGAAGCTCAAATCCCAGGGTTTCGCCCGGGTCCGCATCGGCGGCGAGGTCGTGCCCCTGGACCCCACGCCGGAGCTGGCCAAGAACCAGAAGCACTCCATCGACTTGGTCGTGGACCGGCTGGTGTTGAAGCCCGATCTGCGCAAGCGCCTGGCCGATTCCGTGGAACTGGGGCTCAAATCCGGCGAGGGACGCGTCATCGTCTCCATCATCGGCGGCGAGGACCTCTTCTTTTCCACGGACGCGGTCTGCCCGAAATGCGGTCTCAGCCTGCCCAAGCCCAGCCCGCAACTCTTTTCCTTCAACAGCCCCCAGGGCGCCTGCCCGCACTGCTCGGGCCTGGGCGCGGTGGAATACTACGAGCCGGCCCTGCTCGCGCCCAATGACGGCCTCTCCCTGCGCCAGGGAGCCATTCTGCCCTGGAAGGGACGCGGGCTGGACCGCTTCGCGCCGGATCTGGAACGCCTCGGCGCGGCCCACGGCTTCTCCCTGGACACGCCCCTGGGCGCGCTGTCCGACACGGCCCGCCACGCCCTCTTTCACGGGGCCGAGGCCTGGCCCGGCGTGATCCATTTCCTGGAGCAGGGCCAAAACCTCGGCCCCATCTGGCGCGACGAACTGGCCCGCTTCCGTCAGACCACGGACTGCCCGGTCTGCCAAGGGGCGCGCCTTAGGCCCGAATCCCTGGCCGTGCGCGTCGACGGCCTGAACATTTTCGAGTTCTGCTCCCTGCCCATCGCCCGCGCCCTGGCTTGGCTCGCGGATAAGACCTTTTCCGGCGTGGCCGCCGAGATCGCCACCCCGCTCTTGAAGGAACTCTGCCACCGCCTGGAATTCATGGTCAACGTCGGCCTGGAATACCTCTGTCTGGGCCGCAACATGTCCACCCTGTCCGGCGGCGAGGCCCAGCGCATCCGCCTGGCCGGGCAGCTCGGCTCGGGCCTGGTCGGGGTGACCTATGTTCTGGACGAGCCGAGCATCGGCCTGCATCCGCGCGACAACCAGCGCCTGATCAACACCCTGCGCCAGCTCCAGGGCCGGGGCAACACGGTTCTTGTGGTGGAGCACGACGAGCCGACCATCCGCGCCGCCGACCATATCCTGGAACTGGGGCCGGGATCGGGATTTCTGGGCGGCGAACTGGTTTTTTCCGGATCATCCCAAGAGCTGGTCGAAAAATCCCAATCCCTGACCGGCAAATACCTGCGCGGCGAACTGCGCATCCCGCGTCCGGCCACGCGCCGCACCTCGGACCGCGCCATCACCCTGCGCGGAGTGACCACCAACAACCTGCGCGACATCGACGCCGTCTTCCCCCTGGGCAGCCTGGTCTGCGTCACCGGCGTGTCCGGCTC
>CAYLNA010000290.1:0-2987 GCA_964384665.1 uncultured Desulfovibrionaceae bacterium
ATCCCGCCCGTTAGCGTTTAGGGATGAAGCGGGCAGCCTCGGCCCAGGCATTCCGGGTTGGCGTGCATTTGGGAGCAGGTCAGGGGCTGTTCGGCCGTGAGCGGAACCGGCAGCAGGGTTTGGGACAGCTCGGCCGCTTTTTTGAGAGCCAGCCAGCAATCGCGCTGGCAGCAGCGAGCGGCCTTGAAGCGGGCGATGTCCGCCAGGGCGGCCTGCACCGCGCTCTGCACCCGCTTGCGCTCGACCGCCTTGATGGGCGTGGCGTCCAGAATCAGACTGAAGGCGATGCCCACGCCCACGGCCGCCCCGCATACGCCCATGAAGCCACAGAATCCGCCGGCGATGCTTTGGCCGCGCGTGATGGCGGCCTCGATGCGGTCGGCGTCGATCCGGCCGCCGCTGTTGCGGTACGCGGTCAGGATGACGGCCGGGATCAGGGCATGGTGCTCCGGGCCATGCATGGGCACGGATGGGTGGCTGCGGATGCGGGACAGCAGGGCGATGAGATCCGTTTCCCGGCTCTGGGCGCAGATCTGGCGGATCACGGTCAAGGCGTCCTGGGCGTGGCAGGCATCGCAGACAAAATGGCCCTGGGCGCAGGCCGCCGCCGACTCCACGATCTGACCGCAATAGACGCACGATTTCGGGCTGGGCGTGGCCGCATACGCCAAGGGCGCGCCGCAGACCATGCACCCGCTGGTCAGGCGGATCATGCCGGCTCCCGGTTTGGGCGCGGCCTTGTCCTTTTGGGCGTCATCCATTTTGACTTCGTTTGCGGGCGTGAAGCAGGCGCAGGCATTGACCGCCTCGACATTGGCGGCGTTGCCATCGGCGTCGAGCAGGAAAATCTGGTCCCCAAGGGCTTCGGCCGCGCGTCGATCCAGCTCCGTCACTTCGCCCTTGGCCAGCCATTGTCCGCCGTCGAGGCGCAGCCCGGTCGCCGGACCCCGGTAGATGACGCGCGCGGTATCGCTCTGCGCGGGTTTGAAGGCATCGTAGGTCAGGGAAAAGAAGTCGTGCCCGCGCACCCGGCGGTACGGGAAGCGCTTGATCAGGCGCGTGGCCGTGAATCCGGTCTCGGCCAGCAGGGCCATGAGGTGGGGGATGGTCAGTGCGCCGGCGATGCACTCGCCCTTGAGGATTTCGTCGTTGCGGATGGCCGGGTCCGGCTCGGTCTCGCAGACCACGTCGGAGATGACCAGCCGCCCGCCGGGCCGCAGCACGCGCAAAATTTCCGCGTAGGCCCGGCGTTTGTGGACCGAGAGATTCATGACGCAGTTGGACAGGACGACGTCGGCGCTGGCGTCGTCCAGGGGCAGGGATTCCAGATAGCCCTGGCGGAAGTCCAGCGTGTCATGGCCCAGATTGCGGGCCACCTCCGGATGGGCGCGTTTGGCCAGGTCGAGCATGGGACCGAGCATGTCCACACCCGTGACCCGGCCGCCGGGTCCGCTCAGGCGGCTGGCGATGAAGCATTCCACGCCGCTGCCGCAGCCCAGATCGACCACGTGTTCGCCGGGCCGCAGCCCCGCGTCCAGGACCGGACTGCCGCAGCCGTAGCCCCGGAAGCGAAAGCGCTCCGGAATGTGGCTGATCAGGGCCGGGTCATGGCAGACCGGATTCAGGATGTCTTCCTTGGTATCGCCCACGGCCTGGGTGTAGAAGCTCTTGATGGTGGTCAGGCTGTCGGTCTGGGCTGTGGCCAGGAGACAGTTGGAGTGGGTCAGGGCGACCTTGCCGTGGGCTCCGCAGCTTTCCAGAATTTCGCCCATTTGCAGGATCAGACCGGGGTCGTTGCGGTCCGGGAGGGTTCTGGCTTCGCGACCGATGAGCCACAAGGCCAGACCCTCGTGCAGGGTGTCGTAGGGATCGCTGCCCAGAAAGCTTTGGGCGTGGGAATAGCAGTGGTCGATGTCTCCGCCGCCCAGGATCAGACCCAGGGGCGAGGCGAGCCCCAAAGCGCTGGCCGCGCGGATTTTCGTCAGCGCCGGGCTGTCCTGCCAGGCCAGGGCCAGACCCTGGTCCAGATCCGTGGCCAGTTCGGGCACGCCGACCAGGGCCGCCGTGGGATAGAGGCGTCCGTCCGGCCCCACGGCCAGGGACTCCCAGCCGGCCGTGCCGCCGTCGTGGATGGTTCCGGCCGGGGCGAAGATCTGGGTCTTGAGGGCTTCCAGGTTGTCGATGGCCAGACCCAGGGCCTCGGCCCGCTCGGCGGCGCGGATGAGCTGGGGCAGGATGATTTCCGGTGGGGCCCATTGGCTGTCCCGGCCCCGGCCGCGCACGAAATACCACATGAAATGCAGGTTTCCGGCCCCGGCCTCATGGGCGAATTCGGCCACGTCGGCCATTTCCCGGACGTTCTGGGCCGTGACGCACATGGACAGGGTAAAGGGAAAGCGCCGAGCCTTCAGCGCGGCCAGGGTCGCGGTCAGGGCGCGGAAGGCCCCGGCCCCGCGCAGGGCGTCGTGGTTGTCCTCCATCCCGTCCAGGCTCAGTTGCAGGTGGAAAAATTCCGGATCGGGCCGGACCCGGTCCAGAAACGGGATCACTTCCAGACCGTTGGTCAGCATGACCACGTGGGTGTCGCCGGGCGCGAGGAGCTGGCCCACGATGGCGTCGACATGCGGATGGACCAGGGGCTCGCCGCCGGTCAGGGCAAAGAGGCGGCATCCGGCGGCGCGGGCCTGGGCGGCCAGGTCCAGGACGCGCTCCAGGGGCAGCTCGTCCCGTTGGCTCGGCGACGACGCGAACAGACAGTGCCGGCAGGCCATGTTGCAGCGGTTGGTCAGGTGGAACCACAACTCGCTGATCCGCTCCAGATCCAGGTGGGCGCTACGGCCCGCGTAGTCCAGGGGCCGGACCTTGGGCAACCGGGCCAACAGGCCGGGCAGGCGAGAATCTCCATTGGGCGAGAATCCTGCCGCCAGGGGTGCGAGCAGGGCGTCGGCCGCGCTGGTCGGAACAAACCAATGGGGCTCCTCTGTGCT
>CAYLNA010000291.1:0-2982 GCA_964384665.1 uncultured Desulfovibrionaceae bacterium
TCAATATCGACCTCACCGAACGCGAGCGGGCCGTGGCCGCCTTGCTTCGGTCCGAGAGCAATATGGCCTCCTTGCTCAACGCCATCAAGGAATCGGCCGCCCTGTTCGACCGCGACGGCGTCGTCATCACCGCCAACCACACCTTCGCCGCCCGGGTCGGCCGGACCGTGACGCAATGCGTGGGCGCGTCGGCTTTCGATCTCGTATCGCCCGAGATCGGCCGTGTGCGGCGTGCAGTGTTCGAGGAGGTGCTGCGCACGGGCCAGCCGCAGTCATTCGAGGACGAACGCCAGGGGCGCTGGATGCGGCACAGTCTGACTCCGGTTCTGGATTCCCAGGGCATGGTCGTTGCTTTGGCGGTCTTTGCCACGGATTTCACCGAATACAAGCGAGCCCAGGAAGAACTCCACAAGAGCGAGACCCTGCTCAATCTGGCCCAACGCCTGAGCCTGGTCGGGGGCTGGGAATGGGACGTGGACAGGCAGCGCATGGCCTGGACCGAAGAACTGTACCGGCTGCATGGATTCGATCCGGACGAACGCACGGAGTTGTGGGAACTCCGGGATCGCAGCCTGGCCTGTTATGATCCGGGGGACAGGGAGATGGTTTTCGACGCCTTTATGCGCTGCATGGAAGAGGGGCGTCCCTACGACCTGGAACTTCCCTTCACGTCGGCCGCAGGCGAGCGGATGCAGGTCCGGACCATGGGCCAGGCAGCCTGGGCGGAAGGCCGTGTGGTCAAGGTGTTTGGTACGTTCATGGACATCACGGAGCGCACGAAGACCGAGAGCGCCTTGCGCGTGGCCAAGGAGGCCGCCGAGGCCGCCAATCTGTCCAAATCCGAATTCCTGGCCAATATGAGCCATGAAATCCGCACGCCCTTGAACGGAGTGCTCGGCATTCTTCAACTGCTGGAGGATCTGGAGCCGACCCCGGAACAGCGGGAATACATCGGTCTGGCCGCCTCCTCGGCCATGCGCCTGACCCGGCTCTTGTCCGATATTCTGGATCTGTCCAAGATCGAGTCCGGCAAGTTGACCATGGAGGAGCGACCCTTTGATCCGCGCGAGCTGCGGGACTCGACCCTGGGCCTGTTCGCTCCGGCTGCGCGGGAAAAGGGCGTGGATCTGGATGTCATCGTCGCGGACGACGTGCCGCCTCTGGTGCTCGGCGATGACTCCCGCGTGCGGCAGGTGCTGTTCAATCTGGTGGGCAATGCTCTCAAGTTTACGGTCAGCGGGTTTGTCCGGGTCGAGGTCAGCCTGCTGCCGCGCGGCAGGACTCCAATGCTTCTTCTGTGTGTTGTCGATTCCGGCATCGGCATCCCCGACGAACGCCTGGAATCGGTTTTCGAGCCCTTTGTGCAGGGCGAGGGGTCCTATGTCCGGAAGCATCAGGGGGCCGGGCTGGGGCTGGCCATTGTCCGCCGGCTTGTCGCTCTGATGCATGGCTTTTTGTCCGTGGACAACGCGGAAGACGGCACGACGATCTGTTTTTCCCTGCCTCTGCGCCCTGTCGCCGGAGGCGAGGTGAGCGCGCCCGAGCCGGACCCGGTCGCGCCATCGGAATTGCGCATCTTGCTGGCCGAGGATGATCGGGTTAGTTCGTTCGCCGTGCGGCGGATGCTGGAGAAGGCCGGTCACGCGGTGACCGTGGTCGAGAACGGGCAGGAGGCCGTGGCCGTGCTACGGGCCGAAGACTTCGATCTTGTGTTCATGGACGTGCAGATGCCGGTCATGGACGGGGTCGAGGCTACGCGCCTGATCCGCGACGACTCCTCCCTGGGCGGCAGGCGGGAGGTGCCGATCATCGCCATGACCGCCTATGCCATGTCCGGGGACCGTGATAAATTCCTGGCCGCCGGCATGACGGACTATGTGGCCAAGCCCTTGGGCGCTCAGGATGTGCTTCGGGTTCTGGGTCGGATCGGATCGAGGTTTCGGCCGGGTTAGCGTTCTTGTGGTCTGTGATGTCGGTTGTGCGGACTGCGCGATTGCGCCGCCCACCGGAAGTTTTTTTGCATACAAAATATTGAAATAAAACTTGTTTTGAAGCGGAGTCGAGATGCGTATTTTGATTGTCGAAGATGATTTCGTCGGCCGGAAGGTCATGCAGCGTCTGTTGCGTGAGTACGGGGAATGCGACGTGGCCGTGGACGGGGTGGAGGCCATCAATGCCTTTGACCTGGCCTGGGAAGCGGGCGCGCCCTATGACCTGCTTTTTCTGGACATCATGATGCCGAACATGAGCGGCCTCGATGCTCTGAAGCTTATCCGGACCAAGGAGAAGGAACGGGGGGTTCCGTCCGCCAGGGAGGTCAAGGTGATCATGACCAGCGCCCTGGATGACGTGAAGAACGTGACCCAGTCTTTTTTTCAGGGCGGAGCCACGGCCTATCTGGTCAAGCCCATCGAGCGGGAAAAGGTGCTGGCCGAGATGCACAAGCTGGGCGCGATATAGCCCCAAAGTGCTGCCCCTGGACGCTTCAGGTCCGGCACAGGGTCAGGACCAGGGGGGCTATTTGGTTCAGGGACACGACCTTGTCCACCCCGCCGAGTTTGACGGCCTCGCCGGGCATGCCAAAAACTACGCAGGATGCTTCGTCCTGGGCTATGGTCACGGCTCCGGCCTCGTGCATTTCGAGCATGGCCTTGGCCCCGTCGTCGCCCATGCCGGTCATGATCACGCCCACGGCGTTTTTGCCGGCGTAACGCGCCGCCGACCGGAAGAGCACATCCACCGACGGCCTGTGTCGGGAGACCAGGGGCCCATCCTTAATCTGCACATAATAGCGGGCTCCGCTGCGCTTGAGGAGCATGTGCCGGTTGCCAGGCGCGATGAGGGCGTGGCCGCGCAGTACGGAATCTCCGTCCTCGGCCTCCTTGACCTCGATATCGCAGAGGGTGTTCAGGCGCTGGGCAAAGGCCGCCGTGAATTTTTCCGGCATGTGCTGGACCACGACAATGCCCGGACAGTCCAGGG
>CAYLNA010000292.1:0-2970 GCA_964384665.1 uncultured Desulfovibrionaceae bacterium
CCGACCATGACCGCCCTGGAAAACGCGGCCCTGCCCCTGGAATTCGCCCATCATCCCCAAGCCAGGCAACGGGCCATGGAGGCCTTGGAGCAGGTCGGCCTTGGGCGTCGTCAGCACCATTATCCGGCCCAGCTCTCCGGCGGCGAGCAGCAGCGCGTGGCCCTGGCCCGGGCCTTCGCCCCCCGCCCCAAGATCATCCTGGCCGACGAGCCCACCGGCAACCTCGACGAGGACACGGGCCGCCGGGTCATGGAACTGCTCTTCGCCCTGCAGGCCGAGGAAAAGACGACCCTGGTCCTGGTCACCCATGACCGCGCCCTGGCCGCGCGCTGTTCGCGCGTGGCGGTCATGCATTCCGGGCGCATGGAGGAGGAATGAGCATCCGGGATTGGCGCTTGGCCCTGATTCTGTGCGCGCGCGAGCTGCGCGGCGGCCCGCGCGGGTTCGGGGTTTTCCTGGGCTGCCTGTTCGTGGGCGTTCTGTCCATCAGCGCGGTTGGGTCCCTGGCCCGCTCCCTGGAACGGGGCCTGGCTGTTGACGCCAAGGCCATTTTGGGCGGCGACGTCAGTGTCGGCCTCACCTCCCGCGACGCCAGCGAGGCGGAGCTGGACTATCTGCGCGGCCTGGGAACGCTGGCGCGGACCTTGTCCACGCGGACCATGGCGCGGAGGGCGGATGCGCCCGGACAGCCCAACGGGTCGGCCCCGCGCTCCGTGCTGGTCGAGCTGAAAGGCGTGGACGCGGCGTACCCGCTCCATGGCGCGTTGGAAATTGACGGCGGCGGAGACGCGCATGAATTGCTCGCGGAGCGCGACGGGCTGCCTGGAGCCCTGGCCGACCGCGATCTTCTGGCCAGGCTGGAGCTGAATCTTGGGGACGTGGTGCGTGTCGGCGAGATCAGCTTCGCGCTGCGGGGGATCATCGCCCGCGAACCGGATCGGGTCATGGAATTTTTCAGTCTTGGTCCCCGCCTCATGGTCGACGCCGAGAGTTTTCGGGCCACGGGTCTGGCGCAGCCGGGGAGCCTGTTCCGGGTCGAGTATCTGCTGCGCCTGGAAACGGATCACGCGGCCCAGACGGCCGAGGCCATCCGGGCCGCGTTCCCCGAGTCCGGCTGGCGGGTGCGCGATTACGCCCACGCTGCGCCCCGCGTCCGGACCATGCTGGATCGGTTGAGCGTGGATCTGACCTTGGTCGGTCTGGGCGCGCTGTTGGTCGGCGGCCTGGGCGTCGCCGGCGGCGTGCGCGGATATCTGAACGGCCGTCTGGCGCACATCGCGGCCATGAAATGCATGGGCGGGCCAAGCCGGATCCTGTTCGCATCCTACCTGATCCAGGTCCTTGTCTTGGGCGGGGTGGGCGCCAGCGCGGGCATGCTGGCCGGCGCGGCCGCGCCGTGGATTGGCGCCCGATTTTTCGCCGAGGCGCTGCCCATCCAGGCCCAGGCCGGACTCTACGCCGCGCCGTTGGTCCAGGCCGCGCTCTTCGGTTTGGTCACGACCCTCGGCTTTTCCATGCCGCCGCTGTTCCGGGCCGTCATGGTCCGGCCGTCGAGCATCTTTCGCGGCTACATCGCTCCGGATCTCGGGCGCATGCCCCGCGCGGCCATGCTTCCGACCGGCGCGGCCTTTGTCCTGCTGGCGGCCATGGTGTTCTGGTTCACGAACAATCCGAAATTGTCGGCCTGGTTCGTGGGTGGAACCGTCCTCGCCGCTGGCCTGTTCGCCGCTCTGGCCCGCTGCGTCCGCTGGCTGGCGGGCAAGGCTCCGCATTTGCCGTGGGCGAGTCTGCGCATCGGCGTGGCCAACATCCACCGACCCGGATCGCCGGGAGTGAGTCTGGTCTTCGCCCTGGGCTTCGGCCTGACCGCCCTGGTGGCCGTGGTCATGGTCAATTCCAGCTTGAGCCGGGCCTTGACCGACGACCTGGCCCAGGAAGCCCCGGCCTATTTTTTCATGGATATCCGGCCGGATCAGGTCGACGCGTTTCGGCGTCTGGCCCAGTCCGCGCCGGGCCTGACCCGCCTGGACCTGCGGCCCATGGTGCGCGGACGCATCGTGCGCATTGGCCAGACTCCGGTCGAAAACGCCACGGTCAGCGAGGACGTGGCCTGGGCCGTGCGCGGCGATCGGGGCCTGTCCTACGCCGCGGACCTACCGGCGGGCAGCACCGTGGTCCGTGGCGCGTGGTGGGACAAGGACCATGCCGGCCCGCCGCTCATCTCCCTGACCGCCGACTTGGCCAAGGGCTTTGGCGTGGATCTGGGAGACACCCTGAGCGTCAACATCCTGGGCCGGACCCTGACCGGGACCATCGGCAATATCCGCGAGGTCAACTGGAGCACCCTGGCCATGCAGTTCGCCATTATTTTCTCCCCCGGCGTTCTGGAATCCGCGCCCCAGACCTGGCTGGGCGCGGCCTACGGACAGGATCCGGACCACGCACTCTTCGAGCGGGTCACGGCGGAGTTTCCGGACGTGGCGGTGGTAACCATCCGCGACGTGCTCGACAACGCCGCCGTGCTCATGACGCGCACGGCCCGCATTTTTCAGGTCATGGCCGCCGTCGCGCTGCTGGCGGGATTCCTTGTCCTGTCCGGAGCCTTTTCGGCCGACCAGCACCGACGCATCTACGACAGCGTCGTCTACAAGGTCTGCGGCGCGACCCGGCGCGACATCCTGGCCATCCTCGTCGCGGAATTTTCCCTGGCGGGCCTATTCACGGGCCTCGGCAGCCTGATACTGGGATCTCTGACCGCCTGGGGCGTGGTCCAGGGACTCTTGCATATGCGCTTCGTTCCGGATCTTCCTCTCGCCGTCCTGACCGTGCTCTGCGGCGCGGCCGTGTCCTTGGTCATGGGACTTCTTGGCACGTGGCGGGTCCTGGGACGCAAGGCCGCACCCTATTTGCGCAATGAATAAGACGATACTCTGGCGCGACATCCCGGTCACCGTGCGCCGCAGCGCGCGG
>CAYLNA010000293.1:0-2956 GCA_964384665.1 uncultured Desulfovibrionaceae bacterium
AGGCGGGTCAGGGTGCTTTTGCCCGATCCGCTGCGGCCGACAATGCCCAGGGTGCTGCCGGCCGGAATGGCCAGGGACGCTTCGAGCACGGCTGGAGGGTGATTGGGACCGTAGCGGAAGGTGACCCGCTCCAGGTTGACCTTGCCCGTGATGGGCGTGACCAAACCACGGGTGGCGCCCATGCGTTCGGGAGGCCGGTTCATGATCTGGCCGAGCATGTCGATGGACAGGCCGATTTCCTGGTATTCGTTGATCAGGGAGACGATGCCGACCAGGGGGCCGGTCACCCGGCCGGCCAGCATGTTGAAGGCGATAAGCGCGCCGACGCTCAGATGGCCCTCGAAGACCAGGGACACGCCGAACCACAGGATGCCCAGGAGCATGGCCTTTTCGAGGAAGCCCGTGAGCATGCGGATGAAGGCCAGCAGCTTGCCGACGTTGAATTGCATGCCGATGGCCAGGGCGGAGCGGTCATCCCAGTCCTTGCGCTGAATGGGCTCCAGGGCCAGGGACTTGACCGTGAACATGCCGTGGATGGCCTCGACCAGATGGGCCTGGCGTTCGCCCTCGGCGTTGTAGAGTTCCCGCAGCTTGGCTCGGAACGGACGCAGGGAGAAGAAGATGACCACGGCGATGAGGGAGGAAAAGGCATAGACCAGGATGGAGAGCTGAAAACTGTACAGAAGCAGCACCGGGACCAGCACGATGAGGACCGTGGCCTCCAGCACGGTCATGAACAGCTTGCCGGTCAGGAAGCCCCGGATTTTTTCGGTCTGCTGCATGTGCTTGACCAGGACGCCCGAGGAACTCTGTTCAAAGAATTCGATGGGCAGGGACAGGAGATGGCCGAAGGTGGTCCGGGTCAGGCTGAGGTCGATCTTGTTTGTTGCGTGCAGAAGCATGAACTGCTTGATATAGCTGAAAATCGACTCAAATACGATGACCCCGAGCATGCCCAGGGCCAGGGTGTGCAGGGTGGACACGCTGCGGTGGACCAGAACCTTGTCCACCACGAGCTGGAAGAACAGGGGAAAGGCCAGAGCGATGACGTTGAGGACCATCACGGCCACGCCCACATCCCGGAACAGGGATTTCTGCTTTAGGATCTGGGGGAAGAACCAGCGCAGTCCGAAAGGCTGGGATTCGTCCGTCAGCTTCCAGCTGCGTTTGAAGAGCACGGCCTCGCCCGTGGTCAGGGCCTCGAAAGCGGCCCGGTCCAGGAACTGGAACGCGGCGCTCGGGGCCATGGGGTCGAGGATGGCCGCGTCGCCCTGGTCCGCTCGGAACCCGGACAGGATGATGGAGCGTCCGTCCTTGCATTTGACCAGGACCGGAAAGGCCGCGCCCAACTGGAAAACCCGCTTCCAGGTCAGGGTCGTGACCTTGGCCTTGAGTCCCTTGGCCGTGGCGATCTGGGCGATGCGGTTGGCCGAGACTTCTTCGGGACTGAGAGTGAATTCATGGGCCAGGCCTTGCGGGGACAGGTCCAAGCCAAAATGGCGGGCGATGCGCAGAAAACAGGCGATGGTGGTGTGGTGGGGGGAGGCTGTGGTGTTCATGAAATCCGTGATACCTGCTTGGGAACAAGATGGTGGATGCGAAAGCCGTCGCGGTGCGTGGACATGCGATTGTTGTGTCTTGGGAAATGTAAATGGGCCTTCTATGCAATCCGTTTCAGAATATCAAATTTGAGCATGTAGGCCAGGGATCTGGCCAGGAGAAAAGCTTCCTGTTCCTTTCCTGGGGCGAACCGGGCCAAGATGTCGGCCACGGGCATGGGGCTGGTATGGGCCAAGAGGGTCGTGACGTTGTCCAGGACGGTCTGGGGAACGCGCCGGGTGGATCCGAAATTGACCATCCACAATCCGCGCATACGCTCCAACGCATCCTTATCTCCGGCCATGCTCCCCAGACCCAGGACGCAGCTGCCGGTTAGCGTCGCGGTCGGGTAGTGTTGGAAGACCCGGCAGGGATCGGCGCAGAGCGGGTGTTCACCGGTCTGCTGCGTGCTGGCGGTCGTCCGGATTTCGTTCAATTCGGTCCACAGGCGCTCGTAGGCCGCGATGATCACTCGCCAGTCAAAGATTTCGCGGGCGCGTTGCCGGCCGCTGCCGCCCATGCTCCGGCGCAGTTCCGGACGCGTGGCGAGGGTGGTCAGGGCCTGGGCGCAGGCGTCCACGTCCACAGCCGCCATGGTGCTCATGTGCCCGATGTAGGTGCTGTAGTTCATGGCGTCGGCCGCGTAGTCCCGGGCCAGGTCCAGGCCGCAGCGGGGCGGAGCGAGGATGGTCGGAATCCGGAATCCGTCCTGCTCGTGGCGCACGGTTTCCTTGTAGCCATCCCAGTCCGAGATGACGCAGGGCAGACCGGCGGCCATGGCCTCGATGGGGGTCAGCCCGAAGGTTTCCTGGATGTTGTCCGAAAGGGACAGAAAAATATCCGCCGCGTGCCAGACATGGGCGCGGATATCCGGGGTGCGCCCGTCCAGGACATGGTGCGTGACGGATGGCGCGAGCACTCCCGCGGCCTCGGCGAAGGCGGCTTCCTGCTGGGCGTCCTCGAACCATCCGGCCTGGATCAGATGCAGTCGGGCCGGCGTGGCGCGAGCGGTTTTTTCCAGGGCCAGGAGCATGGGCGCGGGATTGGCCTTGGCGTGAAAGATGAGCCGGCCGACAAAGAGCGCGACGATGTCCTCGGGCTCGATGCCGAGGCTGGCGCGCAGTCGGGCCCGGTGCGCTCCGGCCGCGGCCGGGGCCAGGGCGTCGCAGTCCACGCCGAGCGGGATGACGGGCAGCTGGAGGCGTGTGTGGGGGCGGACGCCGAGACGTTCTTCCAGATAGGCCCCCCAGGCTTGGTGCAGGTCCTGGACCATGGTCCGCACTGCCTGGGACGTGCAGATGAGGGCGTCCCAGGCATGCAGGGGATCGGTCAGCAGATCGCCGAGGGTGCGCATGGT
>CAYLNA010000294.1:0-2947 GCA_964384665.1 uncultured Desulfovibrionaceae bacterium
GAAGAGCATCGAGAAGAAAAAGAGGGCAACCAGACCCAACACCTTGAGATAACGCATCCGTATCACCTCTACCGTTGAAGATTATTGAAGAAAGGCTTCAATCGCCCATACGTCGAACGCAAATGCTCGGGAATGACGTTTGTTTCGGACATGATCGCCATGAAAGAATGATCGCCATTCCACCGGGGCACGAGGTGGACATGGAGATGTTCGCGAATGCCCGCTCCGGCCGCCTCGCCGATATTTATCCCGATGTTTATCCCGTGCGGCTTGAAGGCTTGCTCTAGGACAAAAGCAGACTTTTGTACATAGTCCATGATCTCATGACTTTCCGTCGCGGTCAGTTCGGTGATGTGGCTGACGTGACGATAGGGGGTGACCATGAGATGGCCGTTGCTGTACGGGTAGATGTTCATGATGACAAAACAGTGTTCGGCGCGGTGCAGGACGAAGCGTTCCGCGTCGCCTTCGTCCGATTCGGGCAGGCAGAACACGCAGGTGTCGGGCTTGGGGCCAAGGATGTAGTTGATGCGCCAGGGGGCGTGGATGGTTTTCATGGTGAGTCCTAAAGGATCTGGCTCAGGAATTTCTGGGTGCGGGGATGTTCTGGCTTGGTGAAGAAATGCTCCGGCGCGCCCATCTCCACGATCTGCCCGTGATCCATGAAGATGATCCGGTCCGCCACCTCGCGGGCGAAGCCCATTTCGTGGGTGACCACGACCATGGTCATGCCTTCCTTGGCCAGGGTGACCATGACGTCCAGCACCTCGCCGATCATTTCCGGATCCAGGGCCGAGGTCGGCTCGTCGAAAAGCATGATCCTGGGGCTCATGGCCAGGGCGCGGGCGATGGCCACGCGCTGCTGCTGCCCGCCGGAAAGCATGGACGGATAGACTTCGGCCTTGTCGCGGATGCCAACCTTGTCCAACAGGGACAGGGCTCGCTTCTTGGCTTCCAGCTCCGGGACCTTTTTCAATTTCATGGGGGCCATGGTCAGATTGCCGAGCACGGTCTTGTGCGGAAAGAGGTTGAAGCTCTGGAAGACCATGCCCAATTCCTGACGAATGACGTTGATGTCGTTCTTGGCCGAATTGATGTCCTGACCGTTGACCACTATGGAGCCGCTGTCGATGGTTTCCAGACGGTTGATGGAGCGCAGCAGGGTGGACTTGCCCGAACCGCTGGGTCCGATGATGACGACCTTTTCCCCGGCCTTGATGTTCAGGCTGACGTCGTTCAACGCCTGCAGTTGGCCGTAGAACTTGTAAACGTTTTTGATTTCGATGATGGAATTAGTCGCGCTCATAATAGTTCAACCTCTGCTCCATTCTGCTGACGCCCTTGGACAGGAAAAGCGTGATGACCAGGTAGACCAGGGCCACCATGGTGTAGGCCTCGAAATAGAGGAAGGATTCGCTGGCGAATTCGCGGCCCCGGCGCAGCAGGTCCGAAACGGCCAGGATGGAGACCAGGGAGCTGTCTTTCAAGAGGGCGATGAACTCGTTGCCCACGGGCGGCAGGATGGTCCGCCAGGCCTGGGGCAGGATGACCAGCATCATGGTCTGGGCGCGGTTGAAGCCCAGGGATCGGGCCGCTTCCCGCTGGCCCTTGTCGATGGAGTCGATGCCGGCGCGGAACACCTCGCCCATGTAGGCTCCGTAACAGATGCCCATGGCGATAACCGCCGCGGCCAAGGGCGGAAGATTCTTGAAAATATCCATCCGCCCCAGGGCGTAATAGATGTAGAAAAGCTGCACTAGGAGCGGGATGCCCCGGATCACCTCCACGTAGGTCGAGGCGACGAGGTTGATGACCCGGTTGCGGGACAACCGCCCAAGGCCGGTGACCAGGCCCAGCACCAGGGACAGCAGGATGGACAAGACGGTGACCTGGAACGTGACCACGATGCCGTCGGGCAAAAAGGTCAGGATGCGCCAATAGGGATCGGGCCTGGTCGCGCAGAGATAGACAATGATCGCGATGGCGCCAAAAAACGTCAGCCACCAGGCGTTGAAGAGTCCGGAGTCTTTTTTGTGCGGTATGGCGGCGCCGTCGCCGATATCGATCTTCACTTCTTTTTTGGAAATTTTTTGGGTCATGGCTGGCCTTGTGATGGTCGCTTGAAAAATGAAAACCGGGGCGATTTCCGCCCCGGTTCAAGATATGCGCGGGCTATTTCTTGGTTCCGAACCATTTCGCGTAGATGGCGTCGTACTCGCCGTTGGCCTTGATGGCGGCCAGACCCTTGTTGATCAGCGCGGCGACTTCGGTGTTGCCCTTGTTCACGGCAAAGCCAAGGTATTCCGGCGTTTCGGAGGGAACCATGAAGGCCAGGGTCAGCTTCTTGGAATACTGCTCGTTCTGCAGGGCGTAGTCGGAAGCGACCGGGGCGTCGGCGATGACGGCGTCGACGCGGCCGTTGTAGAGATCTTCCATGGCCAAGCCGATCTCGTCATAGGGCTTGGCTTCGGCGCCTTCGATTTTCTTGCACACGAAATAGCCGGTGGTGCCCATCTGAGAAGCGACCTTCTTGCCGGCCAATCCCGCCAGGGTCGTGATGGTCGAGTCCTTGGGCAGGACGACGCCCTGCTGGACTTCGAAATACGGATCGCTGAAGTCCATGGTCTGCTGGCGTTCCGGAGTGATGGACACCGAGGAGGCGATGGCGTCGTATTTGCCGGCGGAGAGTCCGGCGAAAATCCCGTCCCATGCCGTGTTCTTGAGCACCGCCGTGAAACCGGCGGCCTTGCCGATGGCCATGACCAATTCAGGGCAGAAGCCAACGATGTTTTTGTTGGTGTCGACCATCTCCATGGGCGGATAGGTGGCGTCCACGGCGAACACGATGTCCTTGGCCAGGGCGTTGCCCGCCAGGCAGCACAGGGCCAGCAGAACCAGCACGAATTTTTTGCACATACGTCCTCCAAACCGGTAAGATGATGAAGTC
>CAYLNA010000295.1:0-2931 GCA_964384665.1 uncultured Desulfovibrionaceae bacterium
TCCGCAACGCCATTCTGGAGCGCAAGACCAGCTTCGACATCCGCAAGATCGGCCTGGAGAGCTGCGGCCTGGTCACCCTGTTCGAAGAGGGCGTGGTCAAGGCGGCCCAGGGCCTGACGACCCTGGAGGAAGTGGCGCGCTGCCTGCCCATGGTCATCAAACCCCGGCCCCTGGAAGAAACCACCCGCCTGCTCGGAGTCTAGACATGACCGAAAAATCCCTCATCGAAATCCTCAAGGACCATGTCATCTCGGGCAAGGCCAAGCTCCCGGCCTTTGACCGGACCGGGCTGATCATCCAGCAGGAAATGGCCAAGCCCGAGCCGGAAATGCAGCTCATCGAAAAACAGATCATCCGCGACCCGGCCCTGACCAGCCACCTCCTCAAGCTAGCCAACTCTCCCTTTTACCGAGGCATGACCGAGGTGACCACGGTCCGCAACGCCATCGTCCGCCTGGGCCTGGCCGAGGTGGCCAATCTGGTGACCATGCTCATCCAAAAGAAAACCTTCACCACCTCCGATCCCTTCATCCAGGACTACATGGCCCAACTCTGGCTCCACTCCGTGGCCTGCGCCCTGGGCGCCAAGTGGATCGCCAAGGAATGCCGTCTGCCCAGTCTGGTCAACGAAGCCTTTTTCGCCGGGCTCCTGCACGACATCGGCAAGGCCTTCCTGCTCATCGCCATCGGAGATCTCAAAGCCCTGGGACAGATCGCCGCCGACGTCCCCCAGTCCTTCATCGAGGAGGTTCTGGCCAACCTGCACCCGGCCATGGGCGCACAGCTCCTGGCCCTGTGGAACCTGCCCGAACTCTATTGCCGCGTGGCCCGTCACCACCACGCCGAAACCTTCGCCGAAAACGACACCATCCTGGCCATGGTCAGCCTGGCCAACAAGGCTTTGAACAAAAACGGCATCGGCGCCACTCACACTCCGGACATCGACATCGCCACCAGCCCCGAAGCGATCCTGCTCGACCTGTCCGAAATCAAAATCGCCGAACTGGAATTGGTCCTGGAAGACTTCGTCGCCTTTGTGCAGGACATGGCCTAACCCCATCGGCAAAACGGCCGACCCTTTCGAGCCGGCCGCAGCACCTCACCATCCTCCGCCACCACCGCCTCCGCCACCGCCTCCGGACGATCCACCGCTCATGCCCGAGGACCGTCCCGGAGCCGTGGCCGCCGAGGACACGGCCGAGCCCAGGCCGCTGCCCAAAGCCGTGGCGAATCCGGCCGGATGGATCGGACTCCAATGATGCCCGGCATACCAGCGCGGCTCGTACCCTGCCCGGTTCAGGATGCCGGAAAAGCGCTCGCCCCATTCGTTTTCCACGCCCAGAGCCAGGGCATGGGGCAGAAATTTCTCGAACAGCTCCGGCGTTTCATGCGGCGGATGGATGAAATTGAGGCGATCCTCCTCGGCCACGGACAGATAGAGCCGGAAGCCCTCGATCTCGTCCAAAACCTGACGTCCAACGTAGGTCGGGGCCTTGAGCAGTTCGTAGAACAGGGCGTTCAGTCCGATCATCCCCAAAAAGACCAGGGTCGGCGCGATCCCGGCCTGACTGGCCAAAAAGCCCAGGCCGGTCAGCTCGCCGCCGAGGAAAGGCAGGGCGAACAGGGATAGAAACAGCGCCCCGACCTTGCCCATGACGCCCCGCGCCTGCCAGGCCCGCCAAGCCTGACGGACGAGCATGACGCAGCCGAAGGTCCAGCCCGTCAGCCACGCACAGATGAAAAACACGGCCGGTGGGGCTTCGGCGTTCCACGCCAGGCCCCCGACCGTGGCCAGAGTGACGACGATGCCCGGCGCGACCCAGCCCGAATTGGTCAGAAAATAGTGCGAGGCCAGTTCCTTGGTCAGTCGATCCTGCATGGCCTGCCGGGCCCGGCTGACAACACGGTGATTGGTATTTTTGAGTTCGAGGGCCTGGCCGACCTTGCGCAACTCGTCCCAGGCCGCCTTTTCCCCGATGGCCAGGGATGCCGGGGCGCGCTCGACCAACTCCAGCCGCGTAGTCCCGTTGTCCACGATCTTGAGCGCGCCCTTGACCGCCATGTCGACAATACCGGCCGTAAAGGCCGTGTTGTCGAACTTCATGCGCCACAGCATGCGCATCATGGCCGGGGAAAATCCCCTGGGCGGGGCGAAGCGCGGAATGATGACGCCCTTGGCCGGGTCTCGCCCGACCTTGAGCCAAGCTATCAGGTAGTAGGCCAGAAGCAGGACGGCACCCAGAACCACCGGACCCAGGGAACCGCTCCCGGCCACGAAATCAAGGGCCTGATCCGCAGACGAAGACTCGGTCACGAAACCCTTGGGCCAGGACACGGCGATGGTCAGGCCCTCGCCCGGGGCGTAGGGCCGCGACGAGGTCAGGGCGATGGAGTTACCGCCGCCGGCAAAGCGCCGCTGCTCGGTGCTGCCCTGGGACCCTTCATAGACCACTGCCTCGGTCACCGTCGCGCCCTCGGGCAGATGGACCTCGCACCCGACCCGGTCCAGGGGCAGCCGCCAGCCATTGCCGTTGACGTTCCAGTACAGTTCGTCGTGGTCCGCGAAAAATCCGAGCTGACGGGTGGTTCTGTAGGTCAGGGTGTAGGAATACCGCCCCGGCCGCAGGAACACGTCCTTGCTCCCGGCGTAGATGGCCACGCCGTTGGAGCGCTTTTCCGTGTGGTGGGGCTCGGGCTGGCCATCGCGCTCAACGCCGAGCAATTCGAAGCCAACCCGCACCGTGCGCCCGGACCCGTCCGGATACATAGTGGGGAACTCGCGCACGATACCGCGTTTGATCTGCTCGCCCTCGGCCTGGACCGTGATGGCCTCGGTCACCAACAACGATCCGTCCGCCTCGACAAACACGGTGGCGAAAAAATCGAGCACGCGCTCGCCCTGAGCGCCCACGGGCGCAGGCAGGACCAGGA
>CAYLNA010000296.1:0-2928 GCA_964384665.1 uncultured Desulfovibrionaceae bacterium
TGCCGGGCTCGTAGCCGGCCTCTTCGATGGCCTTCATCATGTATTTGAAGGCCTGTTCGTGGCTGGCCAGGTTGGGCGCGAATCCGCCTTCGTCGCCGACGGAGGTGGCCAGGCCGTCCTTGTGCAGGATTTTCTTCAGGGCGTGGAAGGTTTCCGCGCCCATGCGCAGGGCGTCCCTGAAGCTGGCGGCGCCCAGGGGCAGGATCATGAACTCCTGGATGTCCAGGTTGTTGGCGGCGTGGGCTCCGCCGTTGATGATGTTCATCATCGGCGCGGGCAGGACCTTGGCGTTGATGCCGCCGATGTATTTGTACAGGGGCAGGCCCAGAAATTCCGATGCGGCCTTGGCCGTGGCCATGGACACGCCGAGCATGGCGTTGGCGCCAAGGCGAGATTTGTTCTCGGTGCCGTCGAGATCGATCATGGCCTGGTCTATTTCGACCTGGCGGGTGGCGTCCATGCCGACCACTTCGGAGGAGATTTCCTCCATGATGTTCTTGACCGCCTGCTCCACGCCCTTGCCGCCGAAGCGGTCATTGTCGCCGTCGCGCAGTTCCAGGGCCTCGCGGGCGCCGGTGGACGCGCCGGAAGGCACCGCGGCTCGACCCGTGGCGCCGGATTCGAGGGTGACTTCGACCTCGACCGTGGGATTGCCCCTGGAATCCAGAATTTCCCTGGCCCAAATGCCTGTGATGGTGCTCATGATTACTCCTCTATGCGATGCATGTTTCCGGGTGTTGATAATAGACGGCCTGCAGGCCCTGCAGGAGCAGGTCCGGGGCCAGATTGTCGATGCAGTCGGTGATGACGGACAGTTGCGGGGCGAAGCCGCCGGTGGCGATGACCCGCGCCTGTTCGTCGCCGAGGCGGGTCTTGAGACGGCGGGTGAGGCCTTCCAGCAGGGAGGCGAAGCCGAAGAGCACGCCGTGGTTCAGACTCTGCCTGGTGCTCGTGCCGATATCTAGGTCGTCGGCGTCCAGTTCCAGGCTGATCTGGGGCAGTTTGGCGGTCTGGGAGCCCAGGGCCGTGACCGAGCTGAGCACGCCGGGACAGATCAGACCGCCCAGGAAGGCGTTGTCCCGCACGCAGTCAAAGGTGGTGGCGGTGCCGAAATCGACCACGATCAGAGTCCGGTCGGAAAAAAGCAGGCGCGCGGCGTAGCTGCCCAGGAGTCTGTCCGCTCCCACCTCGCGGGGGCGGGCGTAATGGTTGTCCAGGGGCAGGGGGATGTCCTCGGGCACGAACAGGGCCGGACAGGAGAAAAAACGTTTGCAGGCCGCGCCGAGAAGGCCGGACAGGGGAGGCACCACCGAGGACAGGACCCAGGCCTGGACCTCGTCCGGGTCCACGCCCTCGCGGGCGCAGATGCCGGCGATGGTCAGGCCCAGGGAATCGGCCGTCTCGCGGTTGGTGGAGGGCAGGGAATAGGCCCGGCCGAGATGGTGCTGGTCCGCCAGGCAGAGCTTGATGTTGGTGTTGCCCACGTCAAAGAGCAGAACAGGCTGGGCCAACGCGGATTTCGTGCTGTGCGTCATGGGCATGGCTTTAACGGATTGGTCCGAAAACTCAAGGACCAGGGGTGCGTTTGTCCGCTTGTAACGGTTTTTTGATCAGGATAAGCCGGGCTTCGTTGTCACATATTCAGCCATGGAGGGATTATGGCATTGAACGCGGAACTGTTGCGGATTCTGGCTTGCCCCAAATGCAAGGGCGACCTGGAACTCATTGGCCAGGAAGAAGGGCTCAAGTGCGCGGCCTGCGCCGTGGTCTATCCCATCCGGGATGAAATTCCGGTCATGCTCATCGACGAGGCCGTGCCCGTGACCAAGTGGGACCAGGGCGTGCGCGAGGTTTGAGGTGAGCAGGCGCAAGGAGCGCGAATTGCCCGAAACCCTGGGCCTGGCCCGCGTCGGCGCGGACAGTCACGCCCATCTCGACGGGCGGGACTTCGATCCCCTGGCCGTGCTGGCCCGGGCCAGGGCTTGCGGGGTGCGCACCGTGGGCAATGTCTTTCTCGGGCCCGAGGCCTATCGGAATTTTCGAGCCGTGTTCGAGGCCGATCCGGATGTCTTTTTTCTGCTCGGCGTGCATCCCCACGAGGCCGCGAAGATGACCGAGGCCGACCTCGCCGGCATGCGCCAGGCCTTCGAGACGGACCCGCGCCTGCGGGCCGTGGGCGAGATCGGCCTGGACTATTATTATGATTTCTCGCCGCGCGAGGACCAACAGCACTGGTTCCGGCGGCAGCTCGAATTGGCGCGGGATTTGGGGATGCCGGTGGTCATCCACTGCCGCGAGGCCGAGGACGACTGCCTGGCCATCCTCGACCAGATGGGTTTTGGCGGCAAGCCGCTCTTGTGGCACTGCTTCGGCCTGGGGCCGGATTGGGCCGAGCGGCTGCTCGCGCGTGGCTGGCATCTGTCCGTGCCCGGCACCGTGACCTACGCCAAGAGCGAGGAGCTGCGCGCGGCCGTGTCCGCCATCCCGGCGGACCGCCTTTTGCTCGAGACCGACACCCCGTATCTTTCCCCCGACCCGTATCGCGGCAAGCCCAACGAACCGGCCTTCCTGGTCTTCACGGCCCGCGAGATCGCCCGCTTGCGCGGCGAGGATGTGAATAAGCTGTGGCGGCTCTGCGGCGACAACGCCCGGCGATTTTTCGGGTGGACCACCGAAACGTGATCCCCAGCAACGACAACCAGAAGGAGCGAACCATGGAAGAGCGGAAAGGAACCTGTCCCCGCTGCGGCAAGGACATACCGCATCCGGTGCTGTATCGGTGCATCAGCTGTTTTACCCAGTATTGCGTGCAGTGCGAGGATTCCGAGGAGGGAAGGCGGTGCCCCAAGTGCGGCCAGAGCGGGCGCATGGTCCTGGACCAGGGCGCGGCCAAGAAGGGCGCGGCGTGATTTTTGTCTGATCCACAAG
>CAYLNA010000297.1:0-2926 GCA_964384665.1 uncultured Desulfovibrionaceae bacterium
CCTTTAGCTCCGGAGGCTAACGCTCTATCCAACTGAGCTAATTGCGCTCAAAAAATACGAAAATAGCTACTGACTAAATTCAGTAACTCCTTGTTTTCATGGTGGGCCACCAAGGAATCGAACCTTGAACCTGCTGATTAAGAGTCAGATGCTCTACCAATTGAGCTAGTGGCCCGTGCGAACGGAGGCAGATCTATGCAGATGGAGTGTCTTTGTCAAATAAAAATTCGGCGCTTTTGAATTTTTTTCGCCGCGCGGCGGCCATCGTCCCTGGAACCGGCTTGGCGCGGGCGCGGGGCGGGATCGCGAAGGCGATCATGACCGCGCGCCCTGATTGCCCAAAATCCATGCATTGGGTACATGACGCCCATTCCGCGTGAATCACCCCAATCGTCTCGTTTCGAGTCGGCGCGGCGGCCAAGACGCCAAGGACCACCATGCCATCCACCCAGAGCGGATCGTTTTTTCACAAGGCCCTCCTTCTTCTCGGGGCGTACGTCGTCTTCGTCGCGACCTTCGCTTATTTCTGGATCGGATACGAGGAACGCCAAGCGCTGGAGCACATCGACGCCAAATTGCGTTTCGGCGCGACCAGCCTTAAATACCTTCTGGCCGACGACTTCCACGACCGCGCCACGAACCCTCAAGCCATCGATTTCGCCGAGGAGGTGCGCAACCGGGTCAAGGTCAACGAGTTCGCCGCCGCCAATGGCTTCATCTACGCCTACACCCTGGTCCGCTATCAGGACGGGATCTATTTTTCCGCGCCCACGGTCACGCCGGAAGAAGCCGAGGAGCGCAAGGTCTGGTATTTCTACCCCTACGAGGAAGTTCCCCCGGAGTTTCGCGAGGCCCTGGCCACCGGCCATGATGTTTTTCTGAACTACACCGACGAATGGGGGCGATTCCGCAGCTATTGCACCTTCGAGACCAGTCCCGGCGGCAACCCCTATCTGTCCTGCGCGGACGTCGAGACCACCTCCCTGGAAGGCGTCCACCAGAAATATGTTCTGGCCAGCACGGCCATGGCCCTTGGTTTCTTGGCCTTTCTCATCCCGGGCGTCCTCCTGGCGCGGAACTTTTACCGCGACCACATCAAAACCCTGCGCGCATCCACGGACGAGGTGACCACCCACCGCAACCTGCTGCAGGATCTCATCCAGAAACTGCCCGTCGGGCTGGTCCTGCTGCAACGGGACAACCGCGTCACCCAGATCAATCCGGCCTTCACCGAACTGACGGGCTATTCCCTCGACGACGTGCCCACGCGCAATAAATGGGCGCGCGTCTGTCTGACGGAGCGGGAGGCCAAGAAGCACTTCCTGCGGATCTGGAGCAACCGCTTCGAACCCGTTGCGGGAGAAGGGACCGAGGTCCGGGTGTCCTGCAAGGACGGCGGGATCAAGACCTTCGCCCTGCGGACCAAGATCCTGGAGGACGGCCGGGCCTTTATCCTCATGTTCGACTTGACCGAGCGCCTGCGGGCCGAGGACTCCATCCGCCTCGGCGAGGAGCGGCTGCGCCAAATCCTGGACAGCTTGCAGGTCGGCATCGCCGTGGTCGGCACCGACGATCTGCGCCTGTCCTACGCCAACCCCAAGCTGGTGGAGATGACGGGCCGGTCCCCGGCCGAGTTGGTCGGGTCCCGCTGCACGGACTATATCTGCAAATCCTGCGGAGACTCCTGCCCCTACCTGGAGCAGATCCAGACCATGACCGGGACGGAAGAGACCCTGACCGCGGCCGCCGGCAATTCCATTCAGGTTCTCCGGTCCGTCATCCGCACGGATATCAACGGCAAGCCGGCCCTGGTCGAGGCCTTCGCGGACATCACCAACCAGAAGCGGGCCGAGGCGGAATTGATCCTGGCCAGGGACGCGGCCGAGGCGGCCAGCACGGTCAAGACCGAGTTCCTGAACATCATGAGCCACGAAATCCGCACGCCGCTGAACGGCATCATGACCGCCCTGCAAATCATGCAGACTCTGGGCGCCCAAGGTCCCATGGCGGCCATGATCGACACATCCCTACAGGCCAGCAAGGCCTTGCTGACCATCCTGAGCGACATTCTCGACCTGGCCGCCCTGGAAACGGACAGCATGACGGTCGCGGACATGGAGTTCTCGCCGACCCGTTGTGTCCAGCCCATCCTGGACGCCTTCAGCGAGGAAGCCCGGCGCAAGGGACTGGCGCTGACCTGCCACGTGGACCCGAGCCTGCCCGAGAGCCTGCGCGGCGACCTCAAGCGGATTCGCCAGATCCTGTTCAACCTGGTCGGCAACGCGCTCAAATACACGGAACGCGGCCAGATCGAGATCGCCGTGTCCAGGCTGCCCTTCCAGACCGCGCCGGGATGCGAGCAGGTTCATTTCATGGTCGCGGATACGGGGTTGGGCATCCCGGACGAAAAGCTGGAACTCATCTTCGAATCCTTTTCCCAGGCGGACATGAGCCTGAGCCGCCGCTATTCGGGCTCGGGCATCGGCTTGGCCCTGGTCCGGCGCCTGATGCTGCTCATGGGCGGCAGCATGTGCGTCTCCTCCCAGGAGAACAGCGGCACGGAGTTCCACGTCTCCCTGGCCCTGTCCCGGGACAACGCCGACTCCTCCCCGGCGGCCTGAACCGATGCGCGCCCCGCACCACGGCACGCGCTTCGAACGCGTGTTCGTGGAGATCACCACCACCTGCAATCTGCGCTGCTCGTTCTGCGCCGGCACGACCCGGCCGGCCGCGCGCATGGAGCCGGACTTCTTCCGGCGCGTGCTGACCCAGGTCCGGCCCCTGACCGATCAGGTCAGCCTGCATGTGCTTGGCGAACCATTGACCCATCCGGACTTTCCGACCCTGCTCGACCTCTGCGCCCAGGCCGGACTGGCCGTGAACGTGACCACCAACGGCACCCTGATCGACACACGAGCGGGGCAGG
>CAYLNA010000298.1:0-2923 GCA_964384665.1 uncultured Desulfovibrionaceae bacterium
GGAATGGGGACTCGAACACACGGAAGTGGCCCAGCCCCTGCTCTTCGCTCTCCAGATCGGCCTGACCCGATCCCTGGCGAGCAAAGGCGTGATCCCCGACGCGGTTTACGGACACAGCGTGGGCGAGGTGGCGGCGGCCCATGTCTGCGGCGCGTTGAACCTGGCCGACGCCTGCACCGTCATCCACCACCGCAGCCGCTTGCAGGAACAGACCTTCGGCAGCGGCGGCATGGCCGCCATGAACATCACGCCCGAACGGGCCCAGGCCATGGCCGAGGCCTCGGACGGAGCCGTGGAACTGGCCGCCGTCAACTCCGAAGCGTCGGTGACCATGGCTGGCGACCTCGCGGTCTTGCGGGACATCGAACAGGAAATCCTCGCCGAAAAAGGCTTTTGCAAGGTCCTGCCCCTGGCCTACCCCTTTCACAGCCGTTTCATGGATGGCCTGGAAGCGCCCTTGCGCGAGGCCTTGGCCGGAATCCGGCCCGGCCCCGCGTCGGAGCGCTTCATCTCGACCGTGACCGGCGCGGACCTGCCGGGCGAGGTACTCGACGCGGCCTATTGGTGGCGCAACATCCGCAAGCCGGTCAGCTTTCTGCGCGCGACCCAGTCCGCGCTCGAATCCGGCGCGCGCATCCTGCTCGAAATCGGGGCGCACGGCGTGCTCCAATTCTATGTCAAGGACACCATCCGCGCGGCCAAGGTCCGAGCCTGCGTCCTGCCAACCCTCAAACGCGACGCCAACTGCGCAGAAATGCTGGAAACGGCTTGGCGTCAGGCCTATGTTTCGGGCTGGCCCCTTGACCTGGACCGCACCCATCCCAAGCCGACGCGGCGGGTCGATCTACCGACCTACCCCTGGGAACGCGAACGCCTCTGGTTGTCCCCGACCTCGGAAAGCGCGGGCTTTCTGTCCGCCCGACGCGTCCATCCCCTGCTTGGCTGGAAGGTCGCCGACGGGGTGGAGACCTATGAAAACACCATCGACACCCAGCTCTTTCCGTGGCTGGCCGGACATGTCGTGGCCGACGCGGTCCTTTTTCCAGCGGCGGGATTCATCGAACTCTGCCACGCGGCCTGCCGCCTCCATGATCCCGAAACCACGGTCGTGGAAGTCGCCAACCTCGACCTGCGCCGCCCCCTGGTCCTGGGTTCGGCGCCGGCCAAGAAAATCCGTCTCTCCCTGGACGCGTGCGGTTCCCTGCGCGTGGCCAGCAAGACCGTGCTGACCGCCGAGGACTGGCTCCCGCACGGAGCGGCCAGAACGTGTTCCTGCGACACCCCGCGGCCCGAGCCAGTGGACCTGGAACAATTCCGACGCGAAGACGCGGCCCTACCCGCAGAGCGCCTGTACGAAACAGCCCGCGACATGGGACTGGCCTATGCCCCGCCCTTCACCCCGGTCACGGCCGCGTGGCGAGACGGACAGAGCGTCCTGGTCGAACTGAGCCTGAGCGAGGCGACCGCCGGGGAAGGCCTGCACCTAGCTCCACCCCTGGTGGATGGAGCCTTCCAGGCCCTGTTCCTGCTCTTGGCCGAACATCTTCCGCGCCGCCAACGCGCTCCGTACCTACCGTCCTGGTTCGGACGCATGCTCTTTTTCGCTCCCGGCCAGCCACGCTATGCCCGAGCCTCCCTGCTCCGCGTGTCGACGCGCTCGGTTGTCGCGGCCTTCGACCTGTACGACGACGCCGGCGCTGTCCTGGCCCGCTTCGAGGACTGCCGCTTCCGCCGCGCGGACTGGCGTTCGGCCTCGGCCCACGAAACCCGCGCCTACCGCACCCAATTCGAACCATGTCCGCATCCGGCCGCGCCAGCCGTCTCGGTCCTGCCCGAGCCAGTCGCTCTGGCCGAGGCACTGACTCCTATCCTGAACGACCTGTCGCGACGCTTCCACCGCGCGGAGTACTACACGACAGTTCTCCCCTTGTGCCAGGCCGCGACCATCGCCCTGGCCCATGAACTGGCCAAGCCCTTGGCCGTGTTCGGCGCGTTCACGATCGACGACGGCGTCCAGGCGGGTCTGCTCAAGACCGAGCACATCCCCTATCTGGTCTTCATCCTGGAACTTCTGGAAAGCCAGGGCCTGGCCGTGCGGCAGGACGGAACCTGGCGGGTGATCGAGAGCAGCGACCTCCCGCCGTCCCTGACCTTGTGGCGGACCATCATCGCCGACTACCCGGCCCATCTGCCCGAGGCCGTGCTGGTCGGCCGCATCGGCCTGCACCTGCGCGCGATCCTGCGCGGGGACATGACCCCCGAGGCCATCCTCGGCCGGGACCAGGGGGGCACCATCGAGCACTTCTACGCCAACGCCCCATCCATCCGCCTGATCAACGAAACCGCGCTGGCGCTGGTGCGCCACGTGTTGACCCGGTGTCCCCAAGGCCATCGGCTCCGTGTCCTGGAGGTCGGCGCGGCTCCGGGCGGATTGTTATCGGCCATCATGCCCGCCCTGAGCCCGCGCCAGTGTGAATACGTGGTCTCGGACAAGGACGAGGCCGCGCTGGAACACCTGGAAGCGTTATGGGGAGAGCACAACGGCCTGTCCTTCCGCGTTCTGGACATGGAGAATCCCGACCCGCGCGACGAACCCGGCTTCGACCTGATTCTGGCCGGCCAATGCCTGCACGCGGCGGAAAGCGTCGACCGGGCCTTGCGGGGCTGCCAGTCCCTGCTCGCCCCCGGCGGTCTGCTGGTGGCCCTGAAGCGCGGCCCCTCCGATCTGCAGGACATGATCCAGGGCGTGGATCCCTGGTGGTGGAGCCGTTCCGCGTCGCCGACAGAACCGACGTCACGGCTCTTGTCGCGGGACGGTTGGGAGCGCGCCTTCAGTCATGCCGGCTTCGAACACGTCCAGACCGTGCAGGAGCCCTGCAACGGGCACGAGCCCGACACCTTCCTGGTCCTGGGCCGCAAACCA
>CAYLNA010000299.1:0-2917 GCA_964384665.1 uncultured Desulfovibrionaceae bacterium
GTCGCTCATCAGACCGGCCAGGGGCAGGGGAACCTGGGCCGTGACCTGGCCATCGCACGCGCAGACAAATCCCCCGCCGCATTCGGCCAGGGCGCGGGCCGCGACCAGCATGTCGGCGTCGTTCACTCCGGCCACGACCAGATTGTGGGAATCATGGCCCACGGTGCTGGCCAGGGCGCCACGCCTGAGTCCCAGTCCCCGCACCAACCCAAGCCCCGTATTGCCCGTGGCGTGATGACGCTCGAACACGGCCAGCTTGGCCACGTCCGCGTCCGGATCGGCCTGCACCAGGCCCTCGGCCACGCGCGGCGCAACCAGATCCATTTCGGTCACGATCTGGCCGGGCACGGTCCGGATGACCCGCACTCGCGCGCCGTCCCGAGGCGCGGGAATGTCCAGGTTCAGGGTTTGAGCCAGATGAACGCTTTTGGTGACCGCGTGGATGGTTGACGCGGGCTTCCAGCTCTGGGGGGCAATGCGCCGGCCGGCCAGGAAGACATCGGCGATGGTGAAAGATGCAAGATCGTCAAGCAGCAGAAAATCGGCCCGATAGCCCGGCGCGATGGCTCCGCGCCGGCGCAGCCCGAAATAGCGGGCCGTGTTGATGGAGGCCATCTGAATGGCCCGCAGCGGGTCAAGACCCAGGGAAATGGCTTGGCGTACGGTATAATCGAGATGCCCCTGACGCAGCAGATCGTCGCAGTGGCGGTCGTCCGTGACCAGGGAGCAGTTCTGACTGTTGAAAGCGCTGACCACGGGCAGGAGGTCGGCCAGATTCTTTTCGGAACTGCCCTCGCGGATCATGAGGTGCACGCCCGCGCGCAGCTTTTCCCGCGCCTCGTCCAGATGGCAGCTCTCGTGGTCCGAGCCCGGACCGGCCAGGACATAGGCGTTCAGATCCTTGCCGCCCAGACCGGGCGCGTGTCCGTCCACTGGACGGCGGCCAGCGGCCTCGATCTTGGCCAGAACCGCCGGGTCCTGGAAAAGCACGCCGGGATAGTTCATCATTTCGGCCAGCCCCAGGATGCGACGCGGATGCTTGGCCAGCATGGCCCGGATATCCTCGGCGGAAACCTCGGCCCCGGCCGTTTCCAGATGCGTGGCCGGTACGCAGGACGGCATCATGCAATAGATTTCCAGGGGCAGGTCACGGGTTGTGTCCAGCAGCCATTCGATTCCGGCCAGTCCCAGGACATTGGCCAGTTCGTGCGGATCGCAGACCACTACGGCCGTGCCGTGGGTCGCGGCCACGCGGGCGAAGCGGACCGGATCGAGCAGGGTCGATTCAATGTGGATGTGCCCTTCCACTAAGCCGGGGCAAAGATAGCGCCCCTGGGCCTCGACCACCTCCCGCGCCGCATAGTCGCCGCAGCCGATGACGACCCCGTCCTTGACCGCCACGTTGGCCGGATGGATCTCCCCGGACAAAACATTGACCAACATGCAGTTCCGAACCAGCAGATCCGCCGGTTCCTCGCCACGGGCCGCTCGAATCAAGACGCCATCGATCATTCGTCCTCCTCGCGGATCAACCGCCATCACGTCAGGGGCTGGGTCTTCCAGCGCCGGTGCATCCAAAACCACTGCTCCGGATAGGAACGCACGATCCGCTCCACCGCGTCCGTGTAGAACCGGCAGATGGCGGTGATGCGCTCCTGTCGGGAACCGTCCAGAATTTCCGTGTCCAGGGGTTCGAAAACCACGACGCGGACCCGACCGCCGGGCAGGCGGATCGGAAAGATGGGCCAGACCTCGGCCTTGGCCCGCA
This sequence comes from uncultured Desulfovibrionaceae bacterium, assembly GCA_964384665.1. Classification (GTDB taxonomy): domain Bacteria; phylum Desulfobacterota; class Desulfovibrionia; order Desulfovibrionales; family Desulfomicrobiaceae; genus Desulfomicrobium. Next base: position 1,769 of record CAYLNA010000299.1, read on the forward strand.
GGGCCAGGATGGCCGGCCCCTTGTTCACGGCCGCGACCTGGCCCAGAAACGGAAGAAATTCGGCCTCGCCCCGACGGCAGTTGTGGTCCACCAGAAAGGCGGCCATACCGCCCTTGCGCAGGAAGGGCAGAGTCTGGGTGGCGGCGTCGCGATGGGGCAGGATATGCACGCCGGGCTGGGAGCGCAGGTGCAGGATCATGGCGGCCAGGGCCTGATCCTTGGGCAGACGGACCACGACCTGACACGAGGACTTGCTCGGAAAAAGACCAAATAGGCCGACCATGAGTTCCCAGCAACCGATATGCGCGCCCACGGCGACCACGGGCCGGGTGGATTGGCCCATGCGACGCATGAGATCCGGATTTTCGAACTCAAGCCCTTCCCGCACAAAGCGTGGGGTCATGCTCCGAGCGAAGAAAATCTCCAGGAAAGAACGGGCCGTGTGACGGAAACTAGCCGCGCCAAGCTCGGCGGCCTGTTTTTCGGGCAGACCCAGATGTTTGGCGATGGTCAGAGTCGTTTCCCGACGGCGGCCGCGCAGCATGATCCACATGATCCGACCCAGAATGTCGCCTGCCGCGTGGATCTGCTCCAGACTCAAGGACGATCCCAGGGGGAGCATGGCGTTATAGAGGACATCACGCATCAGCGTTGTCCCAATGCGTGCATGCGCTCTTCCAAAAAGCGACACTGTCGCTCCAGCTCGGCCTGATCTCCGCCCGTGGACGGCAACTCGAGGGGGTCGCCATAGACGATGACACAGCGGGAAAAGAGCCAGGGCAGCTGGAATTTGTCCCAGGCATTGTCAAAGACCAGCGATCTTTCCATGATGACCCGGACCGGGATGATCGGCGCCCCCGCGTGTTCGGCCAGAAAAATGGCGCCGGGCTTAACCTGGTGGCGCGGCCCGCGCGGGCCGTCCACGGTGAAGATCACGCCCTTGCCGGTCGCGTCCATGAACCTCTTGGCCGCGATCAGGGCCCGCAAGCCCCCGCGCGAGCTGGACCCGCGCGCGGTCGCGAATCCAAACCGCTCCAGCACCTGGGTCAGCAGTTCCCCGTCCTGGCTCTGGCTGACCACGCAGGCCAAGCCGACATCGGCATGGGACGGGATAAGCGGAAAAATCTCGTCATGCCAGAGGATGATGAC
>CAYLNA010000300.1:0-2916 GCA_964384665.1 uncultured Desulfovibrionaceae bacterium
CCGAAATGGGGCGGGTGCTGCGCCCCGGCGGACAGGCCATCGTGGTCGATTTTTCCAGCCACGCCAACGAAACCATGCGCACCCGCTACGGGGACCGCTGGTTGGGCTTCGCACCGGACGATCTTGACGCATGGTTGCGCCAGGCCGGATTCAGCACTCTGGAGCGTGAGTGCTTTCCCGTGAACATGGGGCTGAATCTGATGGTGCTGACCGCGCGGCGGGAAGAAAATTTCGTGTAAATGCGGGGCGTTGTCCCCATGAACCAAGGAGATGATATGACCTTACCCATCGATCCCACCCTGGACCACAAAGTCGCCGACATGGCCCTGGCCGAGTGGGGTTCCAAGGAAATGCAGCTGTCCGAGCGCGAAATGCCCGGACTCATGGCCCTCATCGACAAATACGGCGCCGAGCAGCCCCTCAAAGGCCTGCGCGTCACCGGCAGCCTGCACATGACCATCCAGACGGCCATGCTGATCAAGACCCTGAACGCCCTGGGCGCGGACGTGCGCTGGGCGTCCTGCAACATTTTCTCGACTCAGGATCACGCCGCTGCGGCCGTGGTCGCCCAGGGCCTGGCCAAGGTTTTCGCCTGGAAGGGCGAGACCCTGGAAGACTATTGGTGGTGCACGGAAATGGCCCTGACCTGGCCCGACGGCTCGGGCCCGGACCTCATCGTCGATGACGGCGGCGACGCGACGCTCTTGGTCCACGAGGGCGTGAAGTGCGAAAAAGATCCGTCCCTGCTGTCCCGCCAGACGGACAACAAGGAATTCCGCTGCGTCCTGGACCGCCTCATCGAAAGCGCCACGATCGACGGCCAGAAATGGACCAAAATCGCCTCCCGCATCCGGGGCGTGTCCGAGGAAACCACCACCGGCGTGCACCGTCTGTATCAGATGGCCAAAAGCGGCGAGCTGCTGTTCCCGGCCTTCAACGTCAACGACTCGGTCACCAAGTCCAAGTTCGACAATCTCTACGGCTGCCGAGAATCCCTGGCCGACGGCATCAAGCGGGCCACGGACATCATGGTCGCGGGCAAGGTCGTGCTGGTCTGCGGCTATGGCGACGTGGGCAAGGGCTGCGCCCAGTCCATGCGCGGTTTCGGCGCGCGCGTGCTGGTGACCGAGGTCGATCCCATCTGCGCCCTGCAGGCGGCCATGGAAGGCTACGAAGTCACGACCATGGTCAAAGGCTGCCAGGAGGCGGATATTTTCGTCACGGCCACCGGCAACTACCATGTCATTCGGGGCGAGCACATGCTGGCCATGAAAGACGAGGCCATCATCTGCAATATCGGTCACTTCGATAACGAAATCGACATGGCCTTCCTGGAAAAGACACCCGGCTGCACCAAAATCACGGTCAAGCCCCAGGTCGACAAGTGGGTCCTGCCCAGCGGCAAAAGCCTGATCGTCCTGGCCGAGGGCCGGCTGGTGAACCTGGGCTGCGCCACGGGCCACCCCAGCTTCGTCATGTCCAATTCCTTCACCAACCAGGTCCTGGCCCAGCTTGATCTGGCCAAGAACACCTACGAACCCCAGGTCATGATCCTGCCCAAGATCCTGGACGAGGAAGTGGCCCGTCTGCATCTGGCCCGCCTCGGCGTGGAACTGGAAACCCTGTCTCCGGAGCAGGCCGACTACATCGGCGTGCCCGTGACCGGCCCGTTCAAACCCGATCATTACCGGTATTAACCACCTCCCCCACACAAGGAGATTCCCATGATTTTGAATGCCGACCACTATCTGTTCACGTCCGAATCCGTGACCGAAGGCCATCCGGACAAGATCGCGGACCAGATTTCCGACGCCGTCCTCGACTGCCTCCTGGCCCAGGACCCTCATTCCCGCGTGGCCTGCGAAACCCTGGTCACCACCGGCATGGCCGTCATCGCCGGTGAAATCACCACTTCGGCCTACGCCGACCTGCCCGGCCTTGTCCGCGACACAGTGCGCGAGATCGGGTACATCAGTTCGGACATGGGCTTCGACGCCAACACCTGCGCCGTGCTGTCCTCCATCGACAAGCAGTCCCCGGACATCGCCATGGGCGTGGACCGGGCCAAGCCCGAGGACCAGGGCGCCGGCGACCAGGGCATGATGTTCGGATATGCCACGGACGAGACCAAAACCCTCATGCCCGCGCCCATCTATTTCGCCCACGCCCTGAGCCGCAAATTGTCCGAGGTGCGCAAGTCCGGAGCGCTCAATTTCCTGCGCCCCGACGGCAAGACCCAGGTCTCGGTCGAATACCGCAAGGGCAAGCCCGTGCGCATCGACAACGTGGTCGTGTCCTCCCAGCACACCCCCGAAGTGACCTATGAGGAGATCGTCGAGGGCATCAAGCGCGAGGTCATCTTCAAGACCCTGCCCGCCGACATGATGGACGAGAACACCCGCATCTTCATCAACACCACCGGCCGGTTCGTGGCCGGCGGCCCCCTGGCCGACTGCGGCCTGACCGGGCGCAAGATCATCAACGACACCTACGGCGGCATGGGCAACCACGGCGGCGGCGCCTTCTCCGGCAAGGACCCGTCCAAGGTCGACCGCTCCGGCGCGTACATGGCCCGCTATGTGGCCAAGAACGTGGTCGCGGCCGGACTGGCCGGAACGTGCGAAGTCCAGATCGCCTACGCCATCGGCGTGGCCGAGCCGGTCTCGGTGCTGGTCACCACCGGCGGCACGGGCGTGGTCCCGGACGAGGTTCTGACCAAGGCCGTGAAGGAGGTCTTCGACCTGCGGCCCTATTTCATCATCAAGCGCCTCAACCTGATCCAGCCCATCTACAAGAAGAGCGCCTGCTACGGCCATTTCGGCCGCGAGGATGTCGTCTTCCCGTGGGAAGTGACCGACGCCGTCGCGGATCTGAAGACCGCCGCCAAGGTCTAGCCCGTCCCAAAAAACAGCACGG